>NZ_JBEXSI010000025.1:0-105445 GCF_040613515.1 Streptomyces sp. NPDC006261 | reverse complement strand
CGTCCTATCTGAAGCCGTCGTGGAGGCCGAGCCGGTCGTGGAGGCCGAGCCGGTCGTGGAGGCCGAGCCGGTCGTGGAGGCCGAGCCGGTCGTGGAGACCAAGCAGCGCCGCCGTCGCAGCCGCGCCGCCGCGAAGCCGGTGGCCGAGACCGTGGCGCGGGTTCCCGCAGCCCCGGTCGAGGCCGGGTTCCAGACCGTGGCCGTCGCCGCGGGCATCGCGGAACCGGTCGCCGAGCCGGTCGCGACCAGGCCGCGCCGCCGCACCCGGATCGTCAAGCCCGCCGACGAGGTGGACTTCCAGATCGCCCCGGCCTCCGAGCCGGAGAGCGATGCGAAGTCCCGCCGCCGCCCGGCCCGCGCCACGAGCCGGCCGAAGGCGGAGTCGAAGCCCAAGGCCGAGACCAAGCCGAAGACGGTGACCAGGCCGAAGGCCGAAGCCGGTACGGAGGCCGAGTCGGCCCCCAAGGCCGAATCGAAGCCGAAGAGGGCGTCGAGGGCGAAGGCCGCGGCCTCCGCCGAAGCCGTCGCGCCGGAGGCTCCGGCCGCCGCCGTCGAGGCCGAGGCCAAGCCGCGCCGCCGCCGGGCGACCCGCAGCGTCACCTCGACCCCGAGCCAGGAGGCCGCTGTGGTCTCCGAGGCCGAGGCCGTGGTGAGCGAGGCCGCCGCCGAGGCGAAGCCCCGCCGCCGCCGCGCCACCCGCGCCGCGGGCCAGGCGACGGCGACGACCGAGAGCTGACGGTCCCGGCGGACCCCTTGAGGCCCCGGCCCCCGCAGATGCGGGGGCCGGGGCCTTTTCGCTGCCCTGGGTGCCCGGCACAAGGCCTGCATGCCCGGTGGCGCCCCGGTGGCGGGCCCGGCACGCCCGGGGGTGCCCCGGTCCGGTCGCGGCGATAGCCTCGCCCCATGAGCCGCCCGCCCACCTTCAGCCCGCCCGCCTGCGCCACTTCCCGCGTCCTGCGCACCGAGCGCGGCGACTTCGCCGTCCTGGACGCCGTACCGGCAAACTCTCCCGCACGCGCCACCGCCCTCCTGCTGCCTGGGTACACCGGCAGCAAGGAGGACTTCATCGCGCTGCTCGAACCGCTGTGCGCAGCCGGGTACCGGGTCGTCGCCGTCGACGGCCGGGGGCAGTACGAGTCGGAGGGGACGGACCGCCAGGAGACTTACGCACAAAGCGAGTTGGCCCGCGACGTGCTCGTCCAGGCGGCGGCCCTGACCGGGGGCGAGGGGACGCTGCACCTGCTCGGGCACTCGCTCGGCGGCCAGATCGCCCGCGCCGCCGTCCTGCTGGACCCCACCCCGTTCCGCTCCCTGACGCTGATGTCCTCCGGGCCCGCCGAGGTCGTCGCCGCCCAGCGGGACAAGGTGAAGATGCTGAGCGACGCGCTCTGCGTGCTCACCATGGACGAGGTGTGGGAAGCGATGCGGGCCCTGGACCCGCCGCAGGACGCGGACACCGGCGACGGCGAGGACATGCGCCGCCGCTGGCTGCGCCACCACCCGGCGCAGCTGATCGCCACCGGCGCCCAGCTGTCCGCCGAACCGGACCGGGTGGACGAGCTGGCCGCCCTCGGGCTGCCCGTCCACGTCGTGTCCGGCGAGCGCGACGACGTATGGCCGGTGGAGCAGTTCGACGCGATGGCCCGGCGCCTGGGCGCCCACCGCACCACGGTCGCCGGGGCCGAGCACTCCCCCAACACCGCCCGCCCGCACGAGAGCGCCGAGGCGCTCGCCGCCTTCTGGGACGGCGTTCCGGCCGCCTGAGGGTCAGTACTGCGACTGCAGGTGCTGCCAGAATCCGTCACGCAGCGCCCGGCGCAGGTGCGCGTGGCCGCGCAGCGAGTGCTGGAGCAGGCGCTCGGCCTCCACCAGCAAGTCCTGGTCGACCGAGCCCGGCAGATAGGGGTGCCCGGGCAGCAGGTCGGCGAGGGATTCGCGGCCACGGGCGGCGAGCCAGGCGGCGGCGATCTGGGCGCCGACGAAGCGGACGTCGTCCCGCGAGGGGGCCGGGGCGTCGTCCTCGTACGTGGTGACCGGGCGGCGGGTGACGTAGGGGCGGCAGAAGTCGAGGTCGAAGGTGCGCTGGCTGTCGACCTCCCAGAGCAGCGGTTCGGCCTGGTTGCGCCCTTCGCCGGCCTCGATGCCCCAGAGGTGGACCCGCGCCCCGTAGCCTTGCGCCGCCTCGACCGCCGAGACCAGATCCTCGTCGCCGCCGACGAGGGCCGCGTCGCTGATGGCGCGGTGCCGGGCGAGCGATTCGAGGTCGGTGCGGATGAGGGAGTCGACGCCCTTCTGCTGGTTGTTGGCGTTGAGGTTGCCGAGCCGCACCTTGACGTCGGGGAGTTCGGCGATGGCCTGCTGCTCGGTGGTGTGGATGCGGCGCCTGGCCCCGTCGTACCAGTACACACGCAGCAGCCGGCTGTCGGCGAAGATCGTGCGGGCCCGGTCGATGAAGGCCTCGATCAGCCCTTCGGCGTCGAGGTCGAACGAGCGGCGGTCCTCGGTGCCGGTGACGAGCAGTCCGGCCGCGGCGTACACATAGCCCGCGTCCACGAAGATGGCGTGCGTCGAGGGGGTCTTGGAGACCTCGACGAGCATGCGCTGGAGCAGCTCGTTGGTGCGGTCCAGGCGCTCGGTGATCTCGGACTGGCGGGGAAGCCGCGGGTCCGCCGTGCTCATGCCGACCTCATGGTCTGTGAACAGGTCCGCGTACAGCTCTGTGTACAGATGACTACTGGCGGGTACTTAGACATCCAAAAAATTTCCTTAGCGTAGGGAATGTTTGTACCGGGCAAGCCGTTGTAACACTCGTGGAACGCGAGGGAAGCCTCGCGTTCCTATCCTCGCGGGTAGACCACATCGCCCGCGCCAGCAGTTCTCCAGCAGGAGGATCAGACGAAGGGAAGCCATATGCGCTTCGAGATCATGCGACTCGACGACGTCGACGGTACCGCCGTGGACAGCACCGTCGTGGACGCCGCCTCCGTCAACCGGATCGTGCAGCAGGCCGCAGCCATAGGCCAGCGCATCTACATCCGGCCGGCCGACAGCTCGGCTTCGTAACGCTTCACGGGTCATGGGCTTCTGCCATCTGACGCCTGATCACGCATTGCGCCGCTAAAGACGAAGCGCCCCCGCATGGAAGGACCGTGCGGGGGCGCTGTGGTGTCCGGGGTGCGGGACGAGCGGATCAGGAGGTCTGGATGACCTGGGTGACACCGTTGATGATCTGCTGTACGGCGATGGCGGAGAGCATCATTCCGGCGAGCCGGGTCACCAGGACCACGCCGCCGTCCTTGATGATGCGGATGATCACCAGCGAGTAGCGCATCGTCAGCCAGAGCACCACGTGCATGGCCGCGATCGCCGACCACACGGAGAGCTGGCCGCCGAAGCCGTCGGCGTGCTGCACGGCCAGGATGACCGAGACGATCGCGCCGGGACCGGCCAGCAGCGGCATACCCAGCGGTACGAGCGCCACGTTGACGTCCTTGGTCTGCGTCGGCTCGTCCGTCTTTCCGGTCAGCAGGTCCAGCGCGATGAGCAGCAGCAGGAGACCGCCCGCGATCATCAGGGCGGGCACGGAGACATGCAGGTAGTCGAGGATCTGCTGGCCGAGCAGACCGAAGACGGCGATCACGCCGAAGGCGACCGCGACGGCCTGGAGGGCCATCCTGCGCTGCACCTTGGCAGGGCGGCCCGCAGTGAGGGCCAGGAAGATCGGGGTGATCCCGGGCGGATCCATAATGACAAAAAGGGTGAGAAAAAGGGATCCGAAGACAGCGACGTCGAACACAGTGAGCCTTGCGAGAGATGAGCGGGCGGTACGAGGGCACGCGGGCCCGGCCGGCGGCCGTCGGCGTACGACGGCAGGGGTGAGGGGCGCGCGAGGAGTGGGACGTGGTGCGTGCGGTGAAGGAGATCCCCCGACAGGGGCCTAGAGGCGGCGGGCTCCGCCGGCGCCCGGCACCGGGAAGGCTCCCGTGGCGCGCCGGGTGATCTCGCCGTAGATCTCGGGGTCGGTGGTGTACTCGCCGAGCCCGACGGTCTTTCGGCTGCCGTGGTAGTCGCTGGAGCCGGTGGGCAGGAGCCCCAGCTCCCGGGCGAGACCGCGCAGCCTGGCCCGGGTGGGCTCGTCGTGGTCCATGTGGTCGACCTCGATACCGTCCAGGCCGGCGGAGGCGAGCGCGGCGATCGTCGTCTCGGGGACCGTCTCACCGCGTTTCGAGGCGGCCGGGTGGGCGAAGACGGTGACGCCGCCCGCCGCCTTGACGAGCCGGACCGCATCGAAGGGGTCGAACTCGTGCTTCGAGGCGTACGCCCGGCCGCCGTTGCCCAGCCAGTCGGGCGTGAAGGCGTCGGAGACCGTGGGCACGACGCCCAGTTCGACGAGGGCGGCGGCGACGTGCGGGCGGCCGACCGAACCGTCCCCGGCGATCCGGGCGACCTGCTCCCAGGTGACGGGTACGTCGAGGGCGCGGAGCTTGCGGACCATCTCCTGGGCGCGGGGCACCCGGTCGTCGCGGACCAGTTCCCGGGCGCGCTCCAACTCTGCGTCGGCGGGGTCGAAGAGGTACGCCAGCATGTGCATGCTCACGCCGTCGACCCGGCAGGAGAGCTCGGCGCCGGTGACGAGGGTGAGCCCCTCGGGCAGCGCGTCGATGGCCTGCTTGTGGCCGCCGACGGTGTCGTGGTCGGTGAGCGCGACGACGTCCAGGCCCGCGGCGGCGGCGTTCGCGACCAGCTCGGCGGGGGTGTCCGTACCGTCGGAAGCGGTGGAGTGGGTGTGCAGGTCGATGCGCACGACGCTCGGCTCCAGGGCTCGCGGGCGGACGGAGGACCGCTCAAGGATAACCGCCGCACACCAGGCTCCCGGCCGAGGCGGCCCCCGGTCCGGCGTGATCTACCGCTCGCCCGTCCCCTGCCGGGGCGGCGCCTCCGGGACGGCGAGCAGGCGCGGGGTGAGCGCGCCGCACGGGACGAGGTCCACCTCTCCCCCGGCGTCGCGCAGATCGGTCAGCACCAGTTCGTCGTACATCAGCAGCCCCGACTGCTCGGGCCACAGGATCGCCCACAGCCACAGGCCACGCGCCTCACCCGCGAAGACGGCCCGGTCCTCCGGGGCGTTCCTGACGTGCCAGAGCGGGGTGGGGCGCCCCGCGGCGTGCACCTTGGCGTCGGGGGCGGAGTCGACGTTCAGGTGGGGGCCGGGGTCGAGGCCGTCGATCCCGGCGTACCGGGCGCCGAGTCCGACGCCGAGCTCCTCGGCGACGAGCAGCAGCTCACCCATGCCGCCCAGCGGTCCGGGACCCGAGCAGGCGACGACGGTCGCGCGGCCGCCGCTGCGGTCGTCTCCCGCGCCTGCCACGCCGGTGAACAGCCAGCCCACGGGGAGTGGCCAGGGCATCCATACGGGCACCCGCGAGCGGTGCACCACGACACCGAGCGCCTCGACGCTCGGCGGAACGACCGGCTGCATCGGGTGCACCTGGCCGTGCACGGAGCACTGCCAGGCATCGGCGAACAGACCGGGCGCCCTGACCCGGCCACCGCACTTCGGGCAACTGGGTTCGCCCCTCATAGGGCCCAACGGTCCTCCCCGCCGGTCGCCGCGTCAAGGACGGTCACCCGTCCGCAGCGTGGCTGCGACCCGGAAAATTCGCCGCGTTCCTCAAGGAGCAGCCGAAACCCGCCCGTAAGACCTCACTGCTCGACCCGGTGAAGGCGCTGGGCCACGGCGGACTGGCCTCGGTGGCGGCCTCGGCCTTCTAGTGGAGCGACGTCCACATCCCGTTCGGGGTGGCCGCGCTCGCCGGCCGCCCCCGTCGGAGCAGCCGTCGTGGGCGTGCGGCGCACGGCGCTGACCCACGAGGCCGAGGAGCTGGAGCCGGCCCACGCGCTGGAGGACAGCGTGTCGGTCTTCGCCTACCGGTGGGGCGGGACCAGGAGCTCAGTCCAGCGGTACGGACGTGCGCAGCGGGTCGCGCAGGTCCGTACCGTGCGTGAGCCACCGCTCCTGGAGCTCCTGCGCCCCGTGCACCCGCTTCCAGGCGGCCTCGTTGGGGGTCATCGGCAGGAGCGGCAGGAAGCAGACCGGGTCCATCGGCTCCTCCAGCTCCAGGTCCTCCACAAGCCCGCCGGACTCCGCCACCAGCACCGAGGTGAACGGCGCGCCGGGCCAGAGCGGATCGCCCAGGTCCAGCGAGGCGCCCGGCGCCACGACGAGCCCCTCGACCTGCGGGGAGGCGGCCAGGACGGCGAGGGGGCGCAGCACCTGGTCGGTGTCGGCGAGCCCCACCCGTACCGAGAGGACCAGCTCGGCGCGGGGGCCCTTCACCGGGTCGGCGAGCGGGGACGTGGGGTCGGCCATCGGCTGTACGGACATGCCGAGCGTGGCGTAGCGCACCACATCGCCGTCGAGGAAGCGGAGCACCTCGATACGGTCCGTGCCGAGGAAGGTCACATCGGCGCGGGCGTCCGGTTCCCCGAGGGCCGAGCGGAGCCGGGCTTCGACCAGAGCGAGAATTTCTGCCATCCGGCGAGCATAGAGTGCGCGTGGAGTGGGCAAAGTAAGGGATTCGGTCCGGGGCGGCTGATAGCCTGGCCGCCGGTCGGGACAGCGCGCAGAAGCGGCGCTCTCTTTGTCCCGACGACACGTCGTCCCCCACGGGGGACCGGCCGGAGGAGGTGGGGACTGCTATGGATCCAAGTCGACCGTGCAGTACCGATCACCCTTCCGCGCACCGTCGTTCCCATTGAACTTCCCGCTGAACTGACGCCTCGTCGGCCATCGCCGATGGTCCCCTGACGGTCGTTCGCCCCCGGAAGAGCACCAGGAATCCGCGGAAGAGTTTCCCGTTCTTTTGCCTGTCTGTTGCGAACGCCGTCATCGCGCCCGCGCGGTGGAGCCCGCTTTGCGGACGTGAGCACACGTCCCCATTCCGGGCTGTTCCACGCCCTCGCCGACGGCCCTCCGTGAAGGAGCCAGCCATGTCGATGATCCGTGACCTGCGCGCTGCCGTGCGCCCCTCCCTGCGTCCCTCCTTCCGTAAGAACAGCGCCCCGCACAGCGGGTACGACACCACCCGCGACCCGTCCGCCTCCAGCGCCGTCGTCGACTGCGCGGTCTACCGCGACGGCAGCCGCCTGGAAGGCCCCACCGCCCCCACCCCGCACGAGGCGATGCTCCAGGTCCGTGAGGAGGGCGGCTTCGCCTGGATCGGCCTGCACGAGCCGACGGAGGAGGAATTCGCGGGTATCGCCCGGGAGTTCGGGCTCCATCCGCTCGCCGTGGAGGACGCCGTCCACGCCCACCAGCGGCCGAAGCTGGAGCGGTACGACGACACGCTGTTCACCGTCTTCAAGACGATCCACTACGTGGAACACGCCGAGCTGACCGCGACCAGCGAGGTCGTGGAGACCGGCGAGGTGATGTGCTTCACCGGCCGGGACTTCGTCATCACCGTCCGGCACGGCGGCCAGGGCTCCCTGCGCGCCCTGCGCCACCGCCTCCAGGACGATCCGGAGCTTCTCGCCAAGGGCCCGTCCGCCGTCCTGCACGCCATCGCCGACCATGTGGTCGACGGGTACATCGCGGTGGCGGAGGCGGTGCAGGACGACATCGACGAGGTGGAGATCGATGTCTTCTCCACCCCGGCCAAGGGCGGCCGGCGCGGTTCGGACGCGGGGCGGATCTACCAGCTCAAGCGTGAGGTGCTGGAGTTCAAGCGGGCCGTCTCGCCGCTGCTGCGCCCGATGCAGCTGCTCAGCGAGCGGCCGATGCGGCTGATCGACCCGGACATCCAGAAGTACTTCCGGGACGTCGCCGACCACCTCGCCCGGGTCCAGGAGGAGGTCATCGGCTTCGACGAGCTGCTGAACTCGATCCTCCAGGCCAATCTGGCGCAGGCGACCGTCACCCAGAACGAGGACATGCGCAAGATCACCTCCTGGGCGGCGATCATCGCCGTACCCACGATGATCTGCGGGGTCTACGGCATGAACTTCGACCACATGCCGGAGCTGGAGTGGAAGTACGGCTATCCGCTGGTCCTCGGCCTCATCGGGGCGGTCTGTTTCTCCATCCACCGCATCCTGAAGCGCAACGGCTGGCTGTGAGCTCGCCGGGCACCCCCTAAGCTCCCGCCCATGACTGATGCTGCCGCCGCCCTGCTGGAGAAGGCCCTCGTCGAGGAGGCCACGAAGAAGTCCGGCCTCATCTGGGTCAGGGCCGCCGGGCCCGCCCGCGCGGTGTGGCACGTCTGGCACGAGGGCGCGGCCCACCTCGTCGGGGACGGCCCGGGCGAGCAGCCGCTGCCCGAGGGCCTGACCGGCGGCGGCCGCGCCGAGGTCACCGTACGCAGCAAGGACAAGGGCGGCCGGCTCGTCGCCTGGACGGCGGCGGTACGGGTACTGGCGCCGCACTCCGAGGAGTGGGACGCGGCCGTCGCCGAGCTCAAGGGCAAGCGGCTGAACGCGCCGGACGCCGAGGTGATGACGGAGCGGTGGGCGCGGGAATGCGCGGTGGTGCGGCTGACGCCGGAGGCGGTCAGCACGGAGCTGCCGGACACCTCGCTGGCCGCCGCCCCGCTGCCGACCGGGGCGACCACGCGGCAGCCCGCACCGGCAGCGCTGCCCCGGCTGCTGCTGAAGCGGCGGCGCAAGGGCTGAGGGCGCCGCTCAGCCGGAGGACTTGGGGAGCTTGCCGCCGTAGTCGACGGTGTCGTCGTCCTCCGGGGCCTCCAGCGGGACGGTGCGCCCCCAGTCGGCCAGGGTGACGGTGCCCCCGCCGCCGCCGCGGGCCACCCGCACCGGGTACGGCTTGCCCTCCAGGGAGACGTCGAGCGCCCCGCCCTCTCCCTTGCCGCCCAGGAGCTGGATGGTCCGGTGCCCGGTGACGGTGTTCCGGGCGCCCTTGTTCAGGGTGCCGTGGAGCGTCAGCAGGCCGTCGAGGAGGACCTTCTTGTCGGTGAAGCCGCGCAGCTGGCGGTAGCTGGGGTCGTCCTCGGGGACCTTCACGTACTTGCCGCCCAGCTTCTCGGCGGCCTCCTGGTCGGAGCGGCCCGCCTTGCCGTCCTCCTCCTGCAGCCAGAAGTCGGCGTCGGCCTTGATGAAGAGCTCGTCCTCGATCCGCAGGAGCACGAAGCTGCGCTTCTGGGAGGAGACCGACCCCATGCCGCCCTTGTCACTGAGCTTCATGTTCAGCATGTAGGTGCCGCCCTTGCTGACCAGGGTGCCCGCCAGCCGTACGCCGTCGGCGCTGTCGGCCGCCGCTCTGGCCTTCGTGTCGATCTGCTCGGCCGAGAGCTTCCCGATCCCGTTGGTCCCCTTGTCCGGGTCCTCGCCCGCGCAGGCGGTGAGGGCGGCGATGAGCCCCCCGCAGAGCACGACGGCGAGCGCGGTCCGGCGATGATTCCGGACGGCCGGGGCAAAAGACGTCACGGGCGTACTGCCTCTCAACTGCGATCGGGGGGCAGAGCGCAGCGTACCCGGGCCCCGCGCACCGTCCGGCAGCCAGCCGTACGGACAGGTCCGCCGGGGCGCGCCACCACAGCAGGGGCTAGCCTGATCACGGCGTACGGCTGTCCGCGTACGGCGGAACGCGCTGGTCGGCACGGGCCACCGAGGCATGAAGCGCGAGATGCGAGGCATCAGCGACAGAGGCCGGCACGGAGAAGGAGGCGGAGCATGGCGGCAGGAGCCCCCAGGGTCTTCGTCTCGCACCTCTCCGGGGTGCCGGTGTTCGATCCGAACGGGGACCAGGTCGGCCGGGTCCGTGACCTGGTGGCGATGTTGCGGGTCGGCGGGCGGCCGCCGCGCATCCTGGGTCTGGTCGTCGAGGTGGTCAGCCGGCGGCGGATCTTCCTGCCGATGACCCGGGTGACGGGCGTCGAGTCCGGCCAGGTCATCACCACCGGCGTGGTCAACATGCGGCGCTTCGAGCAGCGGCCCACCGAACGGCTCGTCCTCGGCGAGTTCCTCGACCGGCGCGTGCGGCTGGTGGAGACCGACGAGGAGGTCACCGTCCTGGACGTCGCCATCCAGCAGCTGCCCGCCCGCCGGGACTGGGAGATCGACAAGTACTTCGTCCGCAAGGGGCGCGGCGGTGCGCTGCGCCGCAAGGGCGAGACGTTGACGGTGGAGTGGTCGGCGGTCAGCGGCTTCTCGCTGGAGGAGCACGGGCAGGGGGCCGAGAACCTGGTCGCCACCTTCGAACGGCTGCGCCCCGCCGATGTGGCCAACGCCCTGCACCACCTCTCCCCCAAGCGCCGGGTCGAGGTGGCCGCCGCACTCGACGACGACCGGCTCGCCGACGTCCTGGAGGAGCTGCCCGAGGACGACCAGGTGGAGATCCTCGGCAAGCTCAAGGAGGAGCGGGCCGCCGACGTCCTGGAGGCGATGGACCCGGACGACGCGGCCGACCTGCTCTCGGAGCTGCCCGAGGAGGACAAGGAGCGGCTGCTGACCCTGATGCGGCCGGACGACGCGGCCGACGTACGGCGTCTGATGGCGTACGAGGAGCGGACGGCGGGCGGTCTGATGACGACCGAGCCGATCGTGCTGCGCCCGGACGCCACGGTGGCCGACGCCCTCGCCCGGGTCCGTCAGTCGGACCTGTCGCCGGCGCTCGCCGCACAGGTGTACGTGTGCCGCTCGCCCGACGAGACGCCGACCGGCAAGTACCTGGGCACCGTGCACTTCCAGCGGCTGCTGCGCGATCCGCCGTTCACGCTGGTCAGCTCCATCGTCGACAGCGACCTGGTGCCGTTGCCCCCGGACACCCCGCTGCCGACCGTGACCAGCTATCTGGCCGCGTACAACCTGGTCTCGGCGCCCGTGGTGGACGAGAGCGGGTCCCTGCTGGGCGCGGTGACCGTGGACGACGTCCTGGACCACCTGCTCCCCGAGGACTGGCGCGAGACCGACTTCCACGGCGAGGGGGGCATCCGCCATGGCCGAACGTGAGGAACGGTCGAAGGCCGCTTCCACCGGCGCCTCGGGTCTGATGCGCCCGCCGCGCACCCGGCTCGACCAGCCGAAGTCGCCGCGGCGGCGGCTGCTGCCGGAGTACGACCCGGAGGCGTTCGGCCGGTTCTCCGAGCGGATCGCGCGGTTCCTGGGGACCGGGCGGTTCATCGTCTGGATGACGCTGATCATCATCGTCTGGGTGGTGTGGAACATCTTCGCGCCCAAGGACATGCGGTGGGACGAGTACCCGTTCATCTTCCTGACCCTGATGCTCTCGCTCCAGGCGTCGTACGCCGCTCCGCTGATCCTCCTGGCGCAGAACCGGCAGGACGACCGGGACCGGGTCACCCACGAGCAGGACCGCAAGCAGAACGAGCGCTCCATCGCCGACACCGAGTACCTCAGCCGGGAGATCGCGGCGCTGCGGATGGGCCTCGGCGAGGTCGCCACCCGCGACTGGATCCGCTCGGAGCTCCAGGACGTGGTGAGGGACATGGAGGACCGCCGGATCGTCCTCGGACCCGAGAGTGACGAAGGCGACCGCTGACGGGCCACCCGCCCGCAGGGCTCGGCGCCGTAACATCGTCGGTATGGCTACGGAAGACGCGGTGCGTGAAGCACTGGCGACAGTGAACGACCCGGAGATCCACCGCCCGATCACCGAGCTGGGCATGGTGAAATCGGTCGAGATCGATCCTGACGGTGTAGTCGCTGTCACGGTGTATCTCACGGTCTCCGGCTGTCCGATGCGCGAGACGATCACCAGGAACGTGACGGAGGCGGTCTCCCGCGTGGAGGGCGTCTCCGGCGTGGAGGTCACCCTCGACGTCATGAGCGACGAGCAGCGCAAGGAGCTCGCGAGCTCCTTGCGCGGCGGCACCGCCGAACGGGAGGTGCCCTTCGCCAAGCCCGGCTCGCTGACCCGGGTGTACGCGGTCGCCTCCGGAAAGGGCGGCGTCGGCAAGTCCTCGGTGACGGTGAACCTCGCGGCGGCGATGGCGGCCGACGGGCTGAAGGTGGGCGTCGTGGACGCGGACATCTACGGGCACAGCGTGCCCCGGATGCTCGGCGCGGACGGCAAGCCCACCCAGGTCGAGAACATGATCATGCCGCCGTCCGCACACGGCGTGAAGGTCATCTCCATCGGCATGTTCACCCCGGGCAACGCGCCCGTGGTGTGGCGCGGCCCGATGCTGCACCGGGCGCTCCAGCAGTTCCTCGCCGATGTGTACTGGGGCGATCTGGACGTCCTGCTCCTGGACCTGCCGCCGGGCACCGGTGACATCGCGATCTCCGTGGCGCAGCTCGTGCCGAACGCGGAGATCCTGGTCGTCACGACCCCGCAGCAGGCGGCGGCCGAGGTGGCCGAGCGGGCCGGTTCCATCGCCGTACAGACCCACCAGAAGATCGTCGGCGTCGTGGAGAACATGTCGGGCATGCCGTGCCCGCACTGCGACGAGATGGTCGACGTCTTCGGCTCGGGCGGTGGCGCCCGGGTCGCGGAGGGCCTGACCCGGACGGTCGGCGCCGAGGTGCCGGTGCTGGGCTCGATCCCGATCGACCTGCGGCTGCGTGAGGGCGGCGACGAGGGCAAGCCGGTGGTCCTGTCGGACCCGGACTCCCCGGCCGGCAAGGCCCTGCGCTCGATCGCGGAGAAGCTGGGCGGCCGCCGGCGCGGCCTGTCGGGCATGTCGCTGGGGATCACCCCGCGCAACAAGTTCTGACCTCTTCGTCCTCAGGCGCCGGACGGGCCGGTTCTTCCAGCCCGTCCGGACGCCCAGGGCTCACTCGTACGCGGTGATGTCCTTGATCACGGCGAACCCCAGCCCGTACGCGCTCATCCCCCGCCCGTACGCCCCGATGTGCACGCCCTCGTGCGCGGACCCGGCCAGCACCCAGCCGAACTCGGACTCCCGGTAGTGGAACTCCACCGGGACCCCGTCCACCGGCAGCGAGAGCGTCGTCCAGGGCGCGGAGCCGAGGTCGTCGGCGAGGGTGAACGCCGTCTCGGTCTGCTGGTCCAGCCAGTCGTCGCGCAGGGTGTGGTCCATCTGCGGCGGCCACGTGTACGCCAGCAGGCCCGAGCCGGCCAGCCAGGCGGCCGAGGAGACCGTGGTGGCGTCCAGGACCCCCGTACCGTCACCGCTGCGTCTCACGGGGCTGGCGGCGACCGTGATGACGGCCGCGAACCGTTCCTTCTCGGCGGTGGAGCCGTCCGTCTTCACCGAGGGCTCGTCACCGTGCCCGGTGGAGCCGTGCTGCACGGTGCCGTCCGCCGCCGTGCCGACCTGCATCAGCCAGCGCGGGCCGGTGAAGGCCTCGTCCAGCCCGTACCAGCGGAAGGGGGCCTCCAGGTAGCCGTCGACGGTACGCCGCCGGGCCGCCGGTACCTCCTGTGCCGTGACCGTGCCAGGGGCACCGTCCGTATCCACCCGACTCGTCGTCTCCATCTGAGCGGCCGCCTCCTCGATCAGTCCTGATCCGGAGCGGCCCGCCCCCCGCGGGCGTGGGCATCCTCGCAACCGGACAGATGGAGAATAGCCATACCGTCCGGACGAGTCGGGATTGACCTCGCGTCAGGTGGCGTCCGCGTCGAACGGCGGACGCTCGGGCTGTGCCTGCTGCGGGGTCTTCTTCAGCAGGTCAGGGGCGGTGTCGCCGGTCTTGGTGAGGCTGGGCGACGTGGTGGTGCCCGACGCGCCCGCCGACCCGTTCGCCGCACTGTTGGCGGAATCCGGTGCGGGCGTGCGTCCGTTGACCGCGTCGGTGACGTCGGCGATCTCCTTGCGCAGATCGAAGCTCTCGCGGATCTCCTTCAGCCCCAGGTCGTCGTTGCCGTCCATCAACTGCTTGCGGACGAACGTCTTGGGGTTGAGGTCCTCGAACTCGAAGTCCTTGAACTGCGGGCCCAGCTCCGAGCGGATGTCGTCCTTGGCGCTGTCCGAGAACTCACGGATCTTGCGGACGGTGCGCGTGACGTCCTGGATGAGCTTGGGCAGCTTCTCGGGGCCGAAGACCAGCACGGCCAGCACCCCGAGCGTCAGCAGCTCCAGTGCGCCTATGTCATTGAACACCTAGCTGCTCCTCGTGTTCTCCGCCTGATCCCGGCTTCTCCGCCCGTCCCGGCCAGGTGGGACAGGTGCCCGGACCCGTCAACGGTACCTGTCCGACCTGTCCGGGCGGTACCTTGCCGTGTCGCTCACGTGCCGCTCGCCGAGCCGAGCGTCAACGTGACGGACTGCTCCTTGCCACCTCGGGTCAGCCGCAGCTCCAGCCGGTCGCCCGGCCGGTGGGCGCGGATCTTCACGATCAGCTCCTCCCCGCTGTGCACCCGCTGGCCCTGCACCTCGGTGATCACGTCGCCGGACCTGATGCCCGCCTTGGCGGCCGGGCCGTCCTTGGTCACCGCGGGGCCGTCCTCGGGCCCCTTCTCGCCGATCTTGGCGCCGTCGCCGGTGAACTTCATGTCCAGCGTGACGCCGATCACCGGGTGGGTCGCCCGGCCGGTGTTGATCAGCTCCTCGGCGACGCGCTTGCCCTGGTTGATCGGTATCGCGAAGCCGAGGCCGATGGAGCCGGACTGGCCGCCGCGCTCGGTCCCCTTGCCGCTGTCGGCGGCGCGGATGGCGCTGTTGATGCCGATGACGTGGGCCTGGGTGTCGACCAGTGGTCCGCCGGAGTTGCCGGGGTTGATCGGGGCGTCGGTCTGGAGGGCGTCGACGTAGCTGATGTCGCTGCCGTCGCCCTTCTCGCCGCCCGCGGTGATCGGGCGCTGCTTGGCACTGATGATGCCGGAGGTGACCGTGTTGGACAGGTCGAAGGGGGCGCCGATGGCCACCACCGGGTCGCCGACCCGGACGTTGTCGGAGTTGCCGAGCGGCAGGGGCTTGAGGCCGGAGACCCCGCGGACCCGGACGACGGCGAGGTCGTAGCCGCTGTCCTTGCCGACGAGTTCGGCGGCGGCGCTCTCGCCGCTGCTGAACGTCACGGTGATGTCGCCGCTGGATCCGGCCGGGGCGACGACGTGGTTGTTGGTGAGGATGTGGCCCCGGGCGTCGAGGACGAAGCCGGTGCCGGTGCCGGACTCCGCGGTGCCGCTGACGTGCAGGGTGACCACGCTGGGCAGGGCGCTGGCGGCGATGCCCGCGACGCTCTCGGGGGCCCGGTCGCCGTTGTCGTGGCTCGCCTGGGGCAGCTCGACGGTGGTCAGACCACCGGTCCGCTCGACGTACGCGCCGACGCCGCCGCCGATACCGCTGGCGACGAGGGTCAGCAGGAGCATTCCGGCGAAGGCGCCGCCGCGGCGGCTCTTCCGGCGGCCCGGCTCGGTGCCGGGCGGCGGTCCCACCTGGGTCAGCGGCTGCCCCGGCGCCCCCCAGGGGTCGTACTGGAGCCACTGCGAGGGCCGCTGCTCCCCCGGCCCCGCCAGGGGCGCACCGGTCCCGTCCGTCGTCGCGTACGGCGCCTGCTCGGGGGAGGTCTGCGGAGGCACGGTGGCTGGGTCCGAGGACCGCGGTGGTACGGGTGTGGCCTGCGGGGGCCCCGGGGCCGGTTGCGGCGGCAGCAGGGGCGCGGCCCGCGGGGGTACGGGGGTGCCGTGGGCCGGGGTCGGCCGCTGGACCGGCGGCGCGGGCGCCCACGGCCCGGGGCCGCCGTACGGCGGGGTGCTGTACACGTCGGGCTCGTGCAGCGGCGGCCCGGCGGGGCGGGACGGCTGCGGCTCCTGGCCGACGGGAGGCACGGGGCTGTCCGCGAGCGCGGCGGTATCGGTCGGGCCGGGGCTGTCCGGCCGCGCCGACGGTGCGTCGCCCTCGCCGCGGCCCCGGCTCTCCGGCTCGTCGCGGCCGGGCCGCCCCGTCGTGGGGCGGCTCCACCACTTCGCCTGCGGCCCGGTGGGCCTACCGTCGTCCATGCTCTCCCCGCAACTGGCCTCTGCACGCCCCACAGAGGCGTCCCTCCCCGGATTCAACCAGGTTTGCGAATCCCCGCGCAGGGTCCGGTCGTGGTTCGGCCGAGGCCCCGTCCGGGTCCGGCCGGATGCCCGTCAGCGCCGGAGGGAGAGCGGGCTCCCCGGGTCGTTGGTCGGCGCGGGCTGCCCCGGCCCCGAGGAGGCCGGTGGTGTGAACGCCTTCGCCGTCGAGCCGCCGCCCAGCACGGCCGCGAGCAGCGGCGTGGAGCCACCGGCCGGACGTATCAGCGGTGGCACGGACACGTTCAGCGCGGGGAACGTGAAGGGGTGTCCGCCCAGGGCCGAGGTGGAGAACAGCGGCGGAGCCGTCGTCTGCGCCCGCGGGGACAGGGGTGGCTTCACCGCCGGGACGGCGGATGCCGGTGGAGCGGTGAGCGAGGGCGAGGGCCGGTGCCAGCCGGTCGAGGACGCATCGGCCGCCGACCGGTTCACAGCCAGGCGGTCACCGCCCACCGACTGGGCGCCGCCGCGGCGGCTGACCGCCGCTTCGGAGCCCGCGGCGCGCGTCTCAGCGTCGAGCGGCGTCACGCTGTTGCCACTGCCCTCGGCGCGCGGCAGGGGGTCCGGGCCGGAGTCCAGCGGCAGGGCGCCGCCGAGCGCGATGGCCGCCAGGGACACGGCGCCGGCCGCGGCGAAGGCGAAGCGCCTGCCGCGCCACGGCGAACGCTCGGCCTCCCGGGCCACCTCGTGGATACGGAAGGCGGAGCGGGAGCCGCCCGGGAGGACGGCGGTGGGGCCGTGGGGCGCGGGGAAGTACCCGAAGTCGTCCAGCGGGGAGGGGGGCACGGCGGCGTCGCGGCGGGTGGAGCCGGACGGCCCCAGCGGGGGGAAGAACTCCTCGGCGAACGGGCCGCCGGAGCCGAACGGTCTTCCGGAGCCGGTGTCGTCGCCGCCAGGACCGCCGGGAAGGCCCTGCAGGCGGGCCAGGAACCCCTCGGAGGGCGACGGCGCGGCGGACATGGCGAAGGCGCTCTTGAGGCGCCGCTGGGCGTCGGCCTCGACCTTGCACCGGGCGCAGGTCGCCAGGTGGGCCAGCACCCGCTCGCGGGCGTCGTGATTGAGCTCGCCGTCGACCAGCGCGGCGAGCCGGTCCCCCAGATGCGCTTCGGCGGGGGTGGGACCGGTCGGACCTGTGCCGCTCACGCCGTTCCGCCCTCCCCCGCGAGGACCGCGTCCGCCAGGGAGCGCTGCTCGGCGCGGGCTTCGGGCGAACGGTGCCTGAGCGCCTTGCGCAGGTGCGAGCGGCCGCGGTGGATGCGGCTGCGCACGGTGCCGAGCTTCACGCCGAGGGTGGCGGCGATCTCCTCGTAGCTGAGGCCCTCGATGTCGCAGAGGACGACGGCGGCACGGAACTCGGGCGCGAGGGTGTCCAGAGCCTGCTGCACGTCGGCGTCGAAATGGGTGTCGTTGAAGACCTGCTGCGGGGACGGCTCCCGGCTGGGCAGCCGCTCGGCCGCGTCGTCGCCGAGCGAGTCGAAGCGGATCCGCTGCTTGCGCCGGACCATGTCCAGGAAGAGATTGGTGGTGATGCGGTGCAGCCAGCCCTCGAAGGTGCCGGGCGTGTACGTCGACAGCGAGCGGAAGACTCTGACGAAGACTTCCTGGGTGAGGTCCTCGGCGTCATGCTGGTTACCCGTCAGCCGGTAGGCAAGGCGGTACACGCGACCGCTGTGCGTGCTGACGATCTCTTCCCATGAGGGCGGGGTCCACGCCTGGTCCGCATCGGAGGCGAAGGTCGCGGTCGGTGCGGAGTTGTCGGAAGAACGGTCAGCAATGTTGGTCACGGATTTCGGCTCACCGGCCGACCTGAGAAGGCGCCGCAGCACCCCGCCCCGATCCACAGGCGCAGCCGCACCTCCCCTATCGGCTCTGGTGGTGTCCAGTGGAGCCCCTACCATAGCCACCTCGCCCGTTAGCTCCGGATAAGCCTTTTTTCCTGCTGGGGCCGGGCTTCACCCGGGACTTCGCGCAGGCTCACCGGGCCGATCCGCGGGCCGGGGGGCTGCGCTTTCCCCACTCCTTGCACAACGCCCGGTCCCATCTGCGGGTTCCCGGGTCCAGCGGATACAGTCACCGTTGCGCCAACTACGGGGACAGGAGAGGGTCATTACCGCCAACCGGCAGACGAGCTGGGCGTTCGCCGACGCCTTTGTCGCCGAGGACGAAGCCCTGCACCGGGCCCGGGAACGGGCTCGTGAGCTGGGGCTCCGCTCGGTGTCACCGGGCACCGGCGCCGCGCTGCGCCTGCTGGCCGGCGCCGCGGACGCCAAAGCGGTGGCGGAAATCGGCACGGGCACGGGCGTGTCCGGCATCTACCTGCTGCACGGGATGCGTCCCGACGGTGTGCTGACCACGGTGGACCCGGAGCCCGAGCGTCAGCAGTTCGCCCGGGAGGCGTTCCGCGAGGCGGGCTTCGCCTCCAACCGGTCCCGCTTCATCCCCGGTCGCGCGCTGGACGTGCTGCCCCGGCTCGCGGACGGCGGTTACGACCTCGTCTTCTGCGACGGCGACCGGCTGGAGAGCCTCGACTGCCTCGCTGAATCGTTGCGCCTGCTGCGTCCCGGCGGGCTGGTCTGCTTCGAGGGCGTCTTCGCCGACGGCCGCACCGTCGACTCCGCCGCCCAGCCCGCCGAGGTGCTGCGGCTGCGGGAGCTGCTGCGCGCGGTGCGCGAGAGCCAGGAGCTGATGCCTACGCTGCTGCCGGTCGGCGACGGGCTGCTCTGCGCGGTCCGGCGCGGCTGAGTCCCGAACCCGTGACGGGGCTCGTTGAACGCACCACTGCCCGGTACGGAAATCCGTACCGGGCAGTGGTGAAGGTGATGGGCGTTCCGCGTCAGCCGACGACCTTCTTCAGCGCGTCGCCGAGGGCATCGGCCTCGTCCGGAGTCAGCTCGACAACAAGCCGACCGCCGCCTTCGAGCGGAACGCGCATGACGATGCCCCGCCCCTCCTTTGTCACCTCGAGCGGGCCGTCGCCCGTCCGCGGCTTCATGGCCGCCATGCTCGTTCCCCTTCCTGAAACCAGCTCATCGCAACCGGCGGCCCCATGACAGGCGCTGCCTCACCGGCATCGAACACATTGCTTCTTCGCCATTATCCCGCATCAGGGACCCCGATGACCAACATCGCTCTGCATCGCTTGCGCAACGCGCTCTCTCAAAACCACTCAATTCGGCGATCCGGCTGCGATACTGCGCCGCCCCGGGCCCCCAGGTGAGAGCCAATTGTTAGACGCAGGTCACATCTACTCGCCGCTCCGCGTCGGCCATGCTTGCCTCCAGGGGCAACGATGCCCGAGCAGTGAGGGGATGGACCGCAATGGCCGACGAGCCGGCGAACACCGTGCTGTACGACGTGAGCGAGGGTCTCGCGACGATCACGATCAACCGACCTGACGCGATGAACGCCATGAACACCGCGGCGAAGGTCGCGCTCCGGGACTCCCTGCGGGCGGCGGCCGCGGACCCTGCCGTACGGGCGGTTCTGCTCACGGCCACCGGGCGCGCCTTCTGCGTCGGCCAGGACCTCAAGGAGCATGTCGCCACGCTGACGGCGACCCGCGCCTCGGGCAGCGGCAACGCGCTGAGCACGGTGCAGGAGCACTACAACCCGATCGTGCGGGCCATCACGGAGATGGCCAAGCCGGTCGTCGCCGGGGTGAACGGCGTCGCGGCCGGGGCCGGGTTCGGTTTCGCGCTGGCGGCCGACTACCGGGTGGTCGCCGAGACGGCCTCGTTCAACACCTCGTTCGCGGGCGTCGCGCTGACCGCCGACTCGGGCGTGTCCTGGACCCTGCCGCGGCTGATCGGTCCGAGCCGCGCCGCCGATCTGCTGTTCTTCCCGCGCTCGATCTCGGCACAGGACGCCCTGGAGCTGGGCCTCGTCAACCGTGTGGTCCCGGCGGACAAGCTGGCCGGGGAGGCCGCGGCGGTGGCCCGGGCGCTGGCGGACGGTCCGACGGTGGCGTACGCGGCGCTGAAGGAGTCGATGGCGTACGGCGCCGGGCACACGCTCGCCGAGACGCTGGAGAAGGAGGACGAACTCCAGACCCGGGCGGGCGCGTCACAGGACCACACCATCGCGGTGGAGGCGTTCCTGGCGAAGGAGAAGCCGGTCTACCTGGGGAAGTAGCGGCTCACCCGGCGGTGGAGCCGCCACCCCGGGCCACGCAGTCCGCGAGGTGGTCGTCGACGAGGCCGCACGCCTGCATCAGCGCGTAGGCGGTGGTCGGACCGACGAAGCGGATCGAGCGCTTCTTCAACTCCTTGGCGAGCGCGGTGGACTCCGGGGTCACGGCCGGGACATCGCCCAGCTCGCGCGGGGCGGGCCGGCCGGCCAGGTCGGGGGCGTAGGACCAGATCAGCTCGTCCAGCTCCCCGGCCGGCCAGTCGGCGAGCACCTTCGCGTTGGCGAGGGTCGCGTCGACCTTGGCCCGGTTGCGGATGATGCCCGGGTCGGCGAGGAGCCGCTCCCGGTCGGCGTCGGTGAACTCGGCGACCTCGGCGATCCGGAACCCGGAGAAGGCCGTACGGAAGGTCTCACGGCGGCGCAGGATCGTCAGCCAGGAGAGCCCGGACTGGAACGCCTCCAGGCAGAGCCGCTCGAAAAGGGCGTCGTCCCCGTGGACCGGGCGGCCCCACTCGGTGTCGTGGTAGGCGAGGTAGTCCTCGGTGGACAGGCCCCAGGGGCAGCGCGGCCCGCCGTCGGGGGCGGGCAGGGCTCCGCCGCTCATCGTCCGTCGTCCTCGCCGCGGGCCGGGCCGCCGGCCTGCCGGTCGCCGGGCCCGGCGGGCCGGTCCCCCGGCTGCTTGAAGAGGTCGGTCCCGGTCGTCACCGCGGACGCCTGCGCCCCGGCCAGGGCGGACTCCAGCTCCGCGATCCGGGCGTCCCGCTCGGCCAGCTCCGCGCCGAGCCGGGACAGCGCCTCGTCGACGTCGGCCATCCGGTAGCCACGGGCGGCCATCGGCAGGCGCAGCGCCTCGACGTCCGCCCTGCCGACCGGGCGGGTCGTGGGCAAGGGGTCGGTGAACCGCTGGGGCTCCGCGTCCTGGAGCACGGGGCTCCCGCCACCGCCGACCACCGCGAGGGTGACCGCCGTGACGACCACGACCATCGTGAGCAGCAAGAACCAGAACACGCGCATCTCCCCGGGGGCGGAAACCTCGACCGGCTCCGATGGTGCCATGCGGCACGGACAGTCAGGGCGGGGACGTTAGGGTCGCAGGCGGGCTATCGAGGAGGAAACACGGGATGCGAAGCGGTGCACTCAGGCTGGGGCGGCGGGAATTCGGTCCGCACGAGCCGGTGATCATGGCGATCGTGAACCGGACCCCGGACTCCTTCTACGACCAGGGCGCCACGTTCCGGGACGAGCCGGCGCTCGCCCGCGTCGAGCAGGCGGTGGCCGACGGCGCCGCGATCATCGACATCGGCGGGGTGAAGGCCGGCCCCGGCGAGGAGGTGAGCGCCGAGGAGGAGGCGCGCCGCACGGTCGGGTTCGTCGCCGAGGTCCGCCGCCGCCACCCGGATGCGGTGATCAGCGTGGACACCTGGCGGCACGACGTGGGCGAGGCGGTCTGCGAGGCCGGGGCGGACGTGTTGAACGACGCGTGGGGCGGGGCCGACCCGAAGCTGGCGGAGGTGGCCGCGCGGTACGGGGCGGGTCTTGTGTGCACGCACGCGGGGGGCGCGGAGCCACGGACGCGGCCGCACCGGATCGCGTACGACGACGTCATGGCGGACATCCTGCGCGTGACGGTGGGCCTCGCGGAGCGGGCGGTGGAGCTCGGGGTGCGGGCGGACGGGATCATGATCGATCCGGGTCATGACTTCGGGAAGAACACCCGGCACTCCCTTGAGGCGACGCGGCGTCTCGAGGAGATGGCCGAGACGGGGTGGCCGGTGCTGGTCTCGCTGTCCAACAAGGACTTCGTGGGCGAGACGCTGGACCGGCCGGTGAAGGAGCGGGTCATCGGCACGCTGGCGACGACGGCGGTGTCGGCGTGGCTGGGGGCGCGGGTGTACCGGGTGCATGAGGTGGCGGAGACCCGGCAGGTGCTGGACATGGTGGCGTCGATCGCCGGGCGTCGGGAGCCGGCGGTGGCGCGGCGGGGTTTGGCGTAGGGGAAGCCGCCTGTCCGGCGGGGCGGGGTCCGGGGCGCTGCCCCGAGCCCCGCTCCTCAAGCGCCGGAGGGGCTGGATCTGCCGGGCGGGCTCGATCGGCTACCGCCCGACCTCCTTCGTCACCAGCGTCACCGCTTCGTCCACGTCGTCCGTCACGTGGAACAGCAGCAGGTCCTTCTCCGAGGCCTTGCCCCCGGCGACCACCGTCTCGCGGAGCCAGTCGACCAGGCCGCCCCAGTAGGCGGTGCCGAAGAGGACGATCGGGAAGCGGGTGACCTTGCCGGTCTGGACGAGGGTGAGCGCCTCGAAGAGCTCGTCCAGGGTGCCGAGGCCGCCGGGCAGGACCACGAAGCCCTGCGCGTACTTCACGAACATCGTCTTGCGGACGAAGAAGTAGCGGAAGTTGACGCCGATGTCGACGTGCGGGTTCAGCCCCGACTCGAAGGGCAGCTCGATGCCGAGGCCGACCGAGACGCCCTTCGCCTCCCTGGCCCCCTTGTTGGCGGCCTCCATCGCGCCCGGGCCGCCGCCGGTGATCACCGCGAAGCCCGCGGCGACCAGCGCCTTGCCGATCTGGACGCCGGCCTCGTACTCCGCCGATCCGGCCGGGGTGCGGGCCGAGCCGAAGACGCTGATCGCGCTCGGCAGTTCGGCGAGGGCGCCGAAGCCCTCGACGAACTCCGACTGGATGCGCATCACCCGCCACGGGTCGGTGTGCACCCACTCGGAGTCGCCCTCGGAGTCCAGCAGCCGCTGATCGGTCGTGCCGGGCTGGACCTGCTCCCTGCGGCGCAGTACCGGACCCAGCCACTGTTCCTCGGGGGCCACCGCGCCCTCGGGGACCTCCGCACCTTCAGGGATTCGTGCGTCCTCGGCGTTGCCCATGTTCCGCTCCCTCCACCGACCTGCGTCGTCCTGGGTCGGGCTGTGTCGTGCTGCGTCCGGCCAGCGTAGATCGGCGGAGGTTACGTACGGGGGAATGCCGTGCGTCGGGCGGTCAGCCGGTGAGCCAGGAGCGCAGGCGGTCCTCGCAGTGGGTGATCTTCTCGACCACCACGTGTTCGTCGCGCTTGTGGGCGTAGATCGGGTCGCCGGGGCCGTAGTTCACCGCGGGAACGCCGAGGCCGCCGAAGCGGGAGACGTCCGTCCAGCCGAACTTGGGCCGGGCCGTCCCGCCGACCGCTTCCATGAAGGCCCGGGCGGCGGGGTGGGAGAGGCCGGGCATGGCCGCGCCGGAGTGGTCGTCGATGACGATCTCGGCGACCCCGCAGTCGGCGAAGACCTCGCGGACGTGGGCGATGGCCTCCTCCTCGGTGCGGTCGGGGGCGTAGCGGTAGTTGACGACGACGGTGCAGGCGTCCGGGATGACGTTGGTGGCGACGCCGCCCTCGATGCCGACCGCGTTGAGCCCCTCGTGGTATTCGAGGCCGTCGATGACCGGGCGGCGGGGTTCGTACGCGGCCAGCTTCGCGAGGATCGGGGCGGCGGCGTGGACGGCGTTCGCCCCCATCCAGCTGCGCGCGGAGTGCGCCCGCTCCCCCGCTGTACGCAGGTGGACCCTGAGCGTGCCCTGGCAGCCGCCCTCGACCTCGCCGTCGGAGGGCTCCAGGAGGACGGCGAAGTCTCCGGCGAGCCAGTCGGGGTGGGCGTCGGCGATGTGGCCGAGGCCGTTGAGGTGGGCGGCGACCTCTTCGTTGTCGTAGAAGATGAAGGTCAGGTCGCGGTTGGGCTCGGGGACCGTCGCGGCGATCCTGAGCTGGACGGCGACGCCGGCCTTCATGTCGGTGGTCCCGCAGCCCCAGAGGATGCCGTCCGCGTCGAGGCGGGAGGGGACGTTGCCGGCGATCGGCACGGTGTCGATGTGTCCGGCGAGGACGACGCGCTCGGCGAGGCCGAGGTCCGTGCGGGCGACGACGTTGTTGCCGTGGCGGTCGACGGTCAGGTGGGGCAGGCCGCGCAGCGCTGTCTCGATCGCGTCGGCGAGCGCCTTCTCCTCCCCGCTGACCGAGGGGAAGTCGACGAGCCGGGCGGTGAGCGCCGGGCCGTCCAGGGTCAGGTCAAGCGTGCTGTCGGACATGGCCACGACCCTAGAGGACGGGGGCAGGGGCGGGGTCACGACCCTGGATGACCGGGTGCGCCAGGCCTGGCCTCAGCCCCGGAGGACCGAGTGCGCCAGGCCTGGCCTCAGCCCCGGAGGACCGGGGGATCGGGCGTGGCCGCTCCCCCGGAGGAACGGGGTATCGGCCCCCGGCCGTACCCTCCAGTACGGTGGGGCCCGTGCCCCGGACAGCCAGCCCCGCCCGCCGTCGCCGCAGCCGTCTCCTCCGCTACGCGGCCGCCTTCGCCGTGCTCGCCGCGCTGGGCGGTTATCTGGCCGTTCAGTACGACTCCTCCACCACGGAGTCCGCGCCGCGCTGTGTGGTCCGGGCCGCTGACGGGGACCACACCTACGAGATGAGCCTGCACCAGGCGGCGAACGCGGCGACGATCTCCGCCGTGGGGACCACCCGCGGGATGCCGGAGCGGGCGGTGACCATCGCGATCGCGACGGCGATCCAGGAGTCCACGCTCCGCAACATCGACTACGGGGACCGGGACTCGGTGGGCCTGTTCCAGCAGCGGCCCTCCCAGGGCTGGGGCACCGTGGCGCAGATCATGGACCCGGTGTACTCGGCCGGGGAGTTCTACGACCACCTCGCCGAGGTGCCGGGCTACTCCCGGCTGCCGCTGACCGTGGCGGCGCAGCGCGTGCAGCGCAGCGGTTTCCCGCAGGCGTACGCGAAGCACGAGCCGGACGCCGCACTCCTGGCCGCCGCGCTGACCGGGCGCGAGGCCGCCTCGCTGAACTGCACGCCGTCGAAGAGGACCGCCGGGAGCCCGGGGGACGCGGCGCAGGTGCGGGCCGAGCTGATCCGCGCCTTCGGCAAGGACGTCCTGCCCGCCACGAAGGCGGCGGGCGCGTCTGCCGCGGCCACCGTCTCGGTGCCCGTACCGGCGACGGCCCGGGCGAAGGCGGAGGGTGCGCCGCAGCGCGGCTGGGAGCTGGCGCACTGGGCGGTGGCGCACTCCGAGGCGCTGCTGATCGAGCGCGTGAGCTATGCCGACCGGGTCTGGGAGGCGGGTTCGGGCTGGCGGACGGAACGTACGAAGGACAAGGAACCGGACACGACCGCCGTCGGAATCCGGGTCGCTCAGTAGTGCGACCCCTCACTCGTACGGGTCCTTGAGGCTGCCGCTCCGGGCCTCCTGACCCCTCTCTTCCGCACTGCGTTCATCACGCACCGGTTCCCTTGCCGCCCAAGGGAAGTGACGGTTCATCACACGGCTCCGGAATGCCTGTCTGTCCGGGTTCCTCCGCTGCGGATTATCGGACGCATTACCCACTCTTTACCTTTGTCCGCCGCAACTTTCCCTCCCCTCCGACCTGTTGTGAGTTCGTCCGGCTCACGGACCGAATCACTGACATCCCGTCGAAGGAGCACCATGTCCCTCCCCCTGACCCGTCGGATCGCTCGTACCGCGCTGCTGATCGCCGCGGGTGCGGCCCCCGTGGTCGGTGCGGCCGGCGCCGCGAGCGCCGCAGAGCTCCCGCAGACCCCCGACCTCGGCGGTCTGACCGCGCTGGACGGCGCCGGTCTCGGCAACACCGTGGACAGCGCCGCCCAGCAGGGCACCCAGGCCGCCGGTGACACCGGCGGCCGCCTCGTCGGCACCGCCCTTCCGGCCGCGGGCAGGACCGTGGGCCAGACCGCCAAGGTGGCCGCCCCGGCCGTCCAGGAGACCGCGGGCCAGACCGCCGGCAGCGCGGGCGAGGCCGTCGGCGGCATCGCCGGTGCCGCCGGTGGCGGCCTGCCGACCGACGCCCTCGCGGGCGGCCTGCCCACCGGTGGTCTGCCGCTGGGCGGTCTGCCGATCGGCTGACCCACCGCCGTACGGACACGCGAGAGGGGCCGGGGAGTGCGCACTCCCCGGCCCCTCTCGTACGTATCGGGTCAGGACAGGCGCTTGACCGCGGCCGCCACCCGCTCGTCGGTCGCGGTGAACGCCACCCGGACGAAGCGCTCGCCCGCCGGGCCGTAGAAGTCGCCGGGAGCCACCAGGACGCCCAGCTGGGCGAGGTAGGCCACGGTCTCCCAGCACGGCTCGTCGCGGGTCGCCCAGAGGTAGAGGCTCGCCTCGCTGTGCTCGATGCGGAAGCCGTGCGCCTCCAGGGCGGCGCGCAGGGCCAGGCGGCGGTCCGCGTACCGGGCGCGCTGCTCGGCCACGTGCACATCGTCACCGAGGGCGGCGACGGCGGCGGCCTGGACGGGGGCGGGCGTCATCATCCCGCCGTGCTTGCGGATCAGCAGGAGCTCGCCGAGGACGGCCGCGTCGCCCGCGATGAAGGCGGCCCGGTAGCCGGCCAGGTTGGAGCGCTTGGAGAGCGAGTGGACGGCGACGATCCCGTCGTAATGACCACCGCAGACGTCCGGGTGGAGCACCGAGACCGGCTCGGCGTCCCAGCCCAGCTCCAGGTAGCACTCGTCGCTGAAGACCAGCACGCCGTGCTCGCGGGCCCAGGCGACGATCCGGGTCAGCTCGTCCTTGGGGAGCACCTTCCCGGTCGGGTTGGAGGGCGAGTTGAGCCACAGGAGCTTCAGACCGGCCGGGTCCAGCTCGGTCGGGTCGTCGTAGACGACGGGCTCCGCGCCGCAGAGCCGGGCGCCGACCTCGTACGTCGGGTAGGCGAGCCGCGGGTAGGCGACCTTGTCGCCCGCGCCGAGCCCGAGCTGCGTCGGCAGCCAGGCCACCAGCTCCTTGGAGCCGACGACCGGCAGCACGTTGGCGTGGGTCACCCCGACAGCGCCGAGGCGTCGCCCCACCCAGCCGGTGAGCGCGTCGCGCAGGGCCTCGGTCCCCCACACCGTCGGATAGCCGGGGCTGTCGGCTGCGGCGACGAGCGCCCGCCGGACCACCTCGGGCACCGGGTCGACCGGCGTACCGACGGAGAGGTCCACGATGCCGTCCGGGTGGGCCTGGGCCGTCGTCTTGTACGGCGTGAGCCTGTCCCAGGGGAAGACCGGGAGGCGGGAGGAGACTGCGGACACGGGGCTCTGCTTTCTCGGGTTGCTCAGGCCGTTCCCGGCCGTACGGGGAAACGCCTCGGTCCCGCACGGTGACAAGCCGTACGGGACCGGGCTGCGCACGTGGTACCGCTGCCGCTTACTGGTTCTGCGGCGGCAGTGCGGCGATGAACGCGTGGTCGCGCTCGATGAGACCGAGCTTCGAAGCACCACCCGGGGAGCCGAGGTCGTCGAAGAACTCGACGTTCGCCTTGTAGTAGTCCTTCCACTCCTCCGGAGTGTCGTCCTCGTAGAAGATGGCCTCGACCGGGCAGACCGGCTCACAGGCTCCGCAGTCGACGCATTCGTCCGGGTGGATGTACAAGGACCGCTGGCCCTCGTAGATGCAGTCGACGGGGCACTCTTCGATGCAGGCCTTGTCCTTCACGTCGACACAAGGCTGCGCGATGACGTAGGTCACGCTGTCGTTCCTCCTCGGTAGGGCGTTGGCTCTCGCGCGGGAGCGCGGCGTCGTCGATGCCCGCCCCTAGTATCTCCGTTCTCGGGCACGATCCGAACAGGAGGGGCGGACAGAGCTGTGGAATTCACCATGGGCGGACGGCTGGAAGTCCGCATCACACCGGCTGACGTGGGCAAACGCGTCTCCGTCCGACGCCGCTCCGAGCCGGGCGGCGCCGGCGCGGAGTTCACCGATACGGTCGGTGTTCTCACATCATGGGACGACGGTGTGGTGGCGATCACACGAAAGAGCGGAGAGTCCGTCCACATCGTGGAATCCTCCCTGGTGGCGGGCAAGGTCGTCCCCGCCGCCCCGGCCCGCAGGAGGGGCCCTGCGGCCTCCTTCCCGGAGCTGGCCGCCGTCACCGCCCGCGCCTGGCAGCCGGTGGAGAGCGAGCCCCTGGGCGACTGGCGGCTGCGCGCCGCCGGAGGTTTCACCCGGCGCGCCAACTCCGCGCTGCCGCTCGGCGATCCCGGTCTGCCGCTCGGCGAGGCGTTCGGGCGGGTCGAGCGGTGGTACGAGGAGCGGGGCCTGCCCCCGTACATCCAGACGGCGACCGGGGCCGAGGGGACGCAGGAGGCCCTCTGCGCGGAGCTGGAGCGGCACGGCTGGCGGCGCGAGGTCACCGCGGAGGTGCGGATCGCCGCGCTGGCGCCGGTCGGTGACCTGGACGCGGATGTGTCGGCGGTGCGGCTGAGCCGGGAGCCGGACGAGGCGTGGCTCTCGCGCTACCAGCGGTTCTCCACCCCTGGCCCCCATGTGCTGCGGGTGCTGGGCGGCGGGCCTTCGGTCTGGTTCGCCACGGTGGCGGGCGCGGCCTCGGGCGAGGACGGGGGCGAGGCACCCGCGGCGATCGGCCGGTGCGTCGTGGACGGGCGCTGGGCGGGTTTCATGGCCGTCGAGGTCGCCCCCGAGCACCGGCGGCACGGGCTGGCCACCTCGGTGATGGCGGCGCTGGCCCGGCGGGCCATGGAGGAGGGTGCATCGGCGGCCTGGCTCCAGGTGGAGGAGGACAATGAAGGGGCACGGGCGCTGTACGAGGGCATGGACTTCGCGGCGCACCACCGCTACCACCACTTCAGGCCCGCGTAGCGGAGACCGGACCGGACCCCCTGGCCGGGCGGGGGCAGCCAGCAGCAGGGACGAGCAGGGGCATGGGTCGCATATGAGCGCGCAGGATTCCGGTACGGCCGACCGCCGGCGGCAGTTCGCCGATGAGGCCCGCTCCGAGCGGCCGGATCTGGCGCTGCTCTGTCTGCTGGTGGGCGCGGAGGCGGGCCCGGTCGGCCCCGAGGAACCTCGCCCGGTCGATCCGGGTGAGGTCTACCCCGACCCGTACGGGATCGACGCGGCGCAGATCGAACTGGACCGGCTGGCCGGGCTGTTGCCCCACGGCACCCGCTCCCCCGTCGCCTGGGCCTCGGCGCTGGCCGAACTGCTCGGCGAGCGGCACGAGTTCGGCGGGTCGTCGGCCGACTACCAGCGGCTGGAGTCCTCGCTCCTCCAGCAGGTGCTGCGGCGGCGCCGGGGGCTGCCCATCCTGCTCTCGGTGGTCTGGATCGAGGTCGCCCGGCGGGCCGGCGCCCCGGTGTTCGGGGTGGCGCTGCCCGGCCACTTCGTGGTCGGCTTCGGGGACCCGGCACAGCCGGTGCTCGTCGATCCGTTCTCCGGGGGCGCGCCGCTGACCGGCCAGGACGCGGACCTCCTGGTCACCGCGGCGACGGGGGCCGCTCTGGAGCCGTCCATGCTGACGCCCGCCCGGCCGCTGGAGATCGTGCTGCGGATCCTGAACAACATCAGGGCCTGGGCCGCCGCCCGCCCCGAGCGCACGGATGTGGCCCTGTGGGCGGTGGAGCTCTCGCTGCTGCTGCCCTCTCACCCGGCGCGGCTGCGCTACGAGCGGGCCCAGCTCCTGGTCCAGCGCGGGGACTTCCAGCGCGGGGCGGCGGAGATGGAGGAGTACGCGGAGGTGCTCGACTCCATCGAGCCGACCACGGCCGAGGCGATCCGGCACAAGGCCCAGGCGGCCCGGGCGCTGCTGAACTGAGCCGGCCCCGGCCGCTCCGCAACACCGTGCGCTCCCGCTGTACCTCCGAACGCCCCCATCCGCGCCCATCAGGCACGGGAATCCGCCAATTCTTCGGCGTACCCGAATGCTTATGCGCTCCACTGGAGACCCGTCACCCGACGCGCACACACCATCGCATTCTGCGATACGCCTGTAGTGCGCGCGCCAGGAGAGAAATGCCGAGGGCAGCTAGATGACAACCGTTCTGCTGGTCCACACCGTGCCCCTGTGGCGCGCTTCGCTGGCCTCCCTGCTCGGTGCGGGGCAGGGAATAGACGTGACGACCGCCGACCGGGGCGCGATACGTTCGGCCCTCGCGGGCACCGGGCCGGGACCAGGGCCGGATGTGCTGCTCACCGACCTCGACTGTCCGGACGCGCTGGACGTCCTGGAGGAGGTGAGGTCACTGGCCGAACCGCACGGCAGCGGCTGTCCGCTGGCGGTCCTCACCCGCAGCGACCGGCCCCGGGGGCTGCGCCGGGCGTACGAGGCGGGCGCCCGCGGCTATATCGACAAGTACCGGCCGGTGGACGACCTCTCCGAAGTCATGCACAAACTGGCCGACGGCGGGCGGCATATCGACGAGTCACTTGCGTTCAGCCTGCTGCAGGTTGCCGATATGCCCTTATCGCCCAGGGAATTGAGTGTGCTCGCCCTTGCCGAGGGCGGGGAAACCGTCTCCACAATCGCCCAGCGGCTGCATCTGACCCCGGGGACGGTGCGTAATTACCTCGCCGCCGCCATTCGGAAGTCCGGGGCGCGCAATCGGGTCGACGCCATCAGACGGGCGAAGGAGGCGGGGTGGATATGAGCCCGTTTCCGGGGGGCCGGCTGTCCGGTTCGCCGTTCTTGCGGCCTGGCTCCTCGTCCGGTTCCCAGAGTCCCGCCAGGTCCCGGTAGAGGGCCGAGGTGCGCAGCAGCTCCGCGGAGGTCCCGCAGCGGGTGCGGGGGCCGTCCATCACGAGGATCCGGTCGGCGCGGCGGGCCGAGCTGAGGCGGTGGGCGACGACCACCAGGGCGCCCGGCAGCGCGGCGAAGGCGAGCTCGGCGCGGGTCTCGGCGGCCGGATCGAGCCGGCTGGTCGCCTCGTCGAGCACGATGAGCGGCGGGGCCACCAGATAGGCCCGGCCCAGGGCGACCAACTGGCGTTCGCCCTGGGAGAGCCGGTCCGGTTCCAGGGCCGCGTCGAGCGATCCGAGCCGGGAGACCAGGGGGTCCAGGCCGAGCGCGTCGATCATGGCGGCGACGGACCGGTCGCTCGCGCCGGGGCGGAGGTAGCGGAGGTTGTCGCGCAGCGAGCCGGTGAACACGTAGGCGTGCTGGGGCAGCAGGACGCGTACGGAGGTGGCCTCGGCCGCTCGCACCGGCCGCCCCTGCCACCGCACCGAGCCGCCGGTCGGCGCCTCCACCCCGGCGAGGACGGCGGCGAGCGTCGACTTGCCGCTGCCGCTCGGCCCGACGACGGCCAGGTGCTCGCCGGGCGCGACGGTGAGGGAGAGCCGGTCCAGCACGGGGTGCGCGGCCGGTCCGTACGCGAAGGTGACGGCGTGGAGTTCGGCCACGGGGGCGTCGCCCCCCGGGAGCGGCGCGCGGTCGTCGGCCTCGTCGTCGGCCGGCGGCGGCGGCGCGTCCGTGAAGCGGTCCAGGACCACCAGCAGGCGGCCGCCGACCGTGGAGAGCATGGTCATCAGCGCCTGGACCGCCGGGGCCAGCGCCTGGGTGAGGTAGGTGAGCGCGCCCACCAGTGCGCCGGGCGTGAGGCCGTTGCGCAGAAGCCAGGGGGCGCCGAGCAGCAGCAGGAGCGGCGGGAACCGGCCGCAGACCGCGAGCGCCACCACCCGTACGCCGGACCAGCGGGCCAGCGAACGGGCCGCGCGGACCTGGTCGTCGGCCAGGCTCCCGGACTCCGCCACCGTCCGGTCGGCGGCCCCGGCGGCGGCGATGTCCCGCAGGTCGGCGGCGGTCCGGCCCGCGTGGGCCGCGTACGCCTCGTCGGCGGTGAGGTAGTCGCGCTGGCGGGCGGCCATCGGCAGCAGGGTGGCCAGGAAGAGGGCGGCGCCCAGGACCAGCGGGGGCGCCACGATCAGCAGGAGCCTCGGCTCCAGGGCCAGCAGGCCCGCCACGGCTCCGGCCACCGTGAAGACGAACGACCGCAGCGTCAGGACGAGTCCGGCCCAGCCGTCCCGGGCGATCTCACTCTGATGGGTGACCTGGGAGAGGGAGCGGGCCGTGGTGTCGGCGGGATGCGCGAGGGCGCCGGACAGCGCCCGGGAGACCGCGCGCCGCACCAGCCCGTCGCGCAGCGGCTCCACCAGGTCCGCGAGGCGCCCGAAGACCCCGCGGGTGGCGAGCTGGGCGGGGAGCACGGCCGCGGCGGCGACGGCCAGCCACAGGAGGCCGGTGAGCGGGCGCCCGGCGAGGAAGCCCTGGTCGAGGGCCCTGGCGACGCCGAATCCGCCGAGGAAGGTCTGGACGAACTCCAGCAGGGACCAGCCGGCCAGGCGCAGGACGGCTTTGGTGCGGGCGCGGAGGAAAGGGCGGGCGTCGCGCGTGACTCTGGCGAGGGCGCCGTCGCGACGGGCCGGTCGGGGTGCCTTCACCGGGTCTCCGCTCCCTGCATCGCTTCGGAGCGCGGTCGTGCCGGCCTCTCGGATGGGTCCGGCGTGTCCGGTACGCCCGCCACCTCCGTACGGAACACCGCCCGGTACTCCGGATCCGCCCAGAGCTCCTCGTGCGGTCCCGTCGCCCGGACTCGGCCGTCCTCCAGCCAGAGGACCCGGTCAGCGCGGGCGGCCGAGGAGAGCCGGTGGGCCACGATCACGCGGGTGCAGCGCCCGGCCCGCTCGTCCAGCGCCCGCCGGACGTGGTGCTCGGTGACGGTGTCGAGGCCGGAGAGGGCGTCGTCCAGGATCAGCAGGCGGCCGGGGTGGGCGAACGCGCGTGCCAGGCCCAGGCGTTGCCGTTCACCGCCGGAGAGCGGGGCTTCGGTGAGCGGGGTGGCGTAGCCGTACGGGAGGAGCCCGATGAACCCCTCGGCGCGGGCGGCCCGGGCGGCGGCCCGTACCGCCTGGGGCCCGGCGGTCCGCGGCCCGAAGGCGATGGTGTCCCCGACCGTGGTGCCGGGCAGGGCGGGGCGGGCGAAGGCGTAGGCGACCTCGGGCCGGAGGAGGGCGGGGTCCATGGCGGTCAGGGGTACGCCGTCGAGCAGCACGGTTCCGGCGTCCGGGTCGAGGAGCCGTCCGGCGACCGCCGCGAACACCGACTTGCCGGCGCCCGAGCGGCCGACGACGGCCAGCGACGTACCGCCGGGAACGGTCAGGCGGACGCCCGTGAGCAGCGACTGCCCGTCCTGCACGACGCCGACGTCCCGGAGTTCGAGGTGCCCCGCGCCGCCGGGGAGGGGGCCCAGCCCCTCGTGCGGCAGCGGGTCCAGGGTGAGCAGCGGGTCCAGGGTGCGGGCGGCGGCGCGGCTGCGGGCCAGGGCGCCGAGCGCTCCGGTGAGGGCGCCGATGCCGACGGCGAGGGCCGCGTACCGCGAGGCGGCGACGAGGTCGCCGACGCCGATCGCGCCCGCGCCCAGCCGGAGCCCGCCGACCGCGAGGACCAGCAGCATGAGGAGGGGCAGCAGGAGGGCGCTCTGGCCGGCGGCCCGCCCGTACACGGTCCAGGTACGCCGGCCGTGGCCGGCCAGGGCGCCCAGGGGTTCGAGGATGCGGCGGTACTCGCGGGCGCCGGTGCGGGCGGCGCGGATGGTGTCGGCGCCGTCGAGCGCCTCGGTGAGGCGGTGGGCGATGGCGGACTGAGCACGCTGGTAGTCGGCCCCGGCGTCGGCGGTGCGGCGGGTGAAGGTGTGCAGGAGGGCGACGAGCAGGGGTGCGCCGAGGAGGAAGGCGGCCGCCGTCCAGGGGTCGATGAGGAAGAGGCCGGTGACCGCGCCGACAGGGAGCAGGACGCCCGCGACGGCTCCGGCGGCGGTGACCGGTGCGGCCGCCGCGTCGGCGGTGCGGGCGGTGAGCCGGGCGGTGAGGTCGCCGGTCGGTACGGCGAGGGCGTCGCGCGGTTCGGCGGCCAGGACGCGGGCCGTGGTGCGGGTGCGCAGGTGGGCGGTGAGCCGGGCGGTGGTGCTGGTGCCGAGCACGGCCGCGCCCGCGTCGAACCCGGTCTCGGCGAGGGTCAGTACGACGCAGAGCAGCAGCCCCGGCCAGGGCACGGGCCCGCCGTCGATGAGCCCGTCGACCGTGTGGCCGAGGGCGGCCGGCAGGCCGAGGGCGGCGAGCGCGCCGCCGGTGGAGCAGAGGAACAGGGCCAGGAGGGCGGCCGGATGGCGCCGGGCGAGCCGTCGGGTGCCGCTTTCCGCCGGGGGGCGGGGTTTCAGCCGCACGTGTCTCCCTTTCCGGAACCGCGTCGATCGCGTACGGACGTACGGACGCCGCCGGCCCCGGGCGGACGAACCGCGCGGGACCGGCGGACGGGCCACCCGGTCCGCCGGTGTGATCACCGGCGGAGCGGGCGGCGAGGCGTCACGGGGTGCAGAGGACCACGCTCAGCGAGCTGTACTCACAGACCAGCAGCGAGACCTGGCTGCCCGTCGCGAGCTCACCGAAGGAGTCCTCGGCCGGGGTCTCCATCGCCTGAAGGTCGAGAAGCGCCATGATGGTGTTTCCTTTCTGGGACGGTAACCGGAACCTGTTGCTCCGGCCGGGTGTTGAGCGGTTGTGGTGCTACGACCCCTGAAGGAGCCGGTCCGTGGGGCCGCTCGCGCGGCCGGGGTGTGCCGCCTGGGAAGCGGCGGCGAGGAAGGGAAGCGTGGTGGGCGGGCCCGGCGCGGTGTCCAGCGCGCTGCCCAGGGCGAGCAGGCAGCCGGCGGTCCCGGTGGCCAGGTCCATCGACATCCGCATCAGCTGTTCGCCGGGGAAGGCGAGTCCGCCCTCGTACGCGAGTGCGTGGCCGGCCAGGAGGCGGGTGTGGAGGCGGACAGCCCGCTGCCGGGCCTCCTCGTCGCACAGGGGCGTGGCCGCCAGGTGCATGAGGAGTCCGGCCGAGCCGCGCAGCAGTCCGGGCTGGACGTAGAAGGCGGAGAGCGCCGCCGGGAGCAGGGCGCGGCCCGCGGCCTCCATCTCCGGGTCGGGGCGGTGGGCCAGGTAGGCGTCGATGACGGCCGCGATGCCGGCGCTGCCCGCTCCGAGATAGGGCATCAGCCGCTTGCCCTCGACGACGAGGAGTTCGCCGTCGTCGCCCGCCCTGCACCGGTCCAGGTCGCGCCGCAGGGCGCCGGCCGCGAGGTCGAGGAGGGCGGTGTCCCCGGTGGTCCCGTACCGGCGGACCAGCAGCAGGGCGACCCCGCTCGCGCCGTGCAGGAGGCCTGTCCGGGGTGAGGGCGGGCCGTCGACGAGGGCGCGTACGGCGAGGGCGGTGCAGCGGCCCGCCGCGGCGGCGAGCGCCGGGCCTTCGGCGGCGGAGGCGGCGCGGGCCAGGTCGTCGAGGGCGAGCCCGATACCGGCGTACCCGCTGTGCAGGCCCGGTGTCAGGCCTTCCAGGGGCTGGTCGAGGATGATCCGGGTGAGCTCGGCGGCCTCGGCGGTTCGGCCGATCCGGTTCAGGGTCCAGGCGATGCCGGTGAGGCCGTCGTAGAAGCCGAGGGGGGAGCCGGAGGCCGGGTCCTTGGCCTGCCGCAGCAGCCACTCCTCGGCCGGCTCGCAGCGCGGGGCGCCGGTCGCGTGCAGGGCGTAGAGCACGCCCGCCGCCCCGTAGGCGAAGGACTGGCCGCCGGTCGCCGTGGCGAACTGGGCGATGTCACCGGGGAAACACCGGTCCTCGCGGTCCGGCGTACAGGAGGCGGCGATGGCGCGGGCCATCGAGTCGCGGCTCTCCGGCCAGTCACCGGGGGCGGGCGGCGGTGAGGCGGAAGTCCGCGTACCCCGCAGGATCTCCTCCACCGCCGGCAGCAGGCTCTCCTCCCCCACCGGGAAGACGTCCGCGATCTCGCGGGCGAGACCGGCGGCCTTCGTGCGGTCGATGCCGAAGAGCGTGGTGAGCGGCAGGTACAGGGCGAGCCGCAGACAGGCCAGCGCGTACCGGTCGATCTCGGTGCCGCGCCGGTCGGGCGGGGCCACGAAGGCCGGGTTGGCGACGATCTGGCGGCGCCGGTCACCGGCCGGTGAGGCGGCCTCGAAGTCGAGCAGAGTGATCCGGGAGGTCTCCTCGTCGACCATGACGTTGCTCATGTGCAGGTCGCTGATGACGATTCCCCGGGCGTGTACGGCCTCGACGGCGCGCTCGACCTTCCCGTACACCTCCTCGGCCCACGCCGCGTGTTCCGCGAGCAGTTCCGGGGCCGGATTCTGCCGGGCGAGCGGGAAGCGGCGGGCGAAGACGGTGTTGAGGGTGGTCCCCGGCAGGTACTGGAGGACGAGGAAGTGGTGGCCGCCGACCTCGAACGCGTCGTGCACGGCCGGTACGCAGTCCAGTCCGGCCAGCTGCTCCAGCGCGGCCCGCTCCCGCTCCAGCCGGGCGACGGCATCCGCCCCGTCGGCGGCGAGCCCGGCGTACGGGCGGGCCTCCTTGAGGACGACCTGCTCGCCGGTGCGGGTGTCCCGGCCGAGGTAGACCCCGCCGCCGTTGGAGAAGTGGAGCGCCTTCTCGACGGTGTACGGCACATCGCCGAGTCCGACGGCGGCGCGGGCTTCGAGATGCGGCTGCAGGAAGTCCGGCGGGGTCACCCAGGCGGGTATCCGGAAGGCCGGGCCCCGGTCGTCGGGGACCAGGCGGCCCTGCGGGTCGGCGACGGCGGGCACGGGCCGCCCGTCGGGCCCCGTGCAGAAGCGGGCGGCGAACGCTCCGTACCGCGTGTGCACCGGACCGTTTCCGCACCGCAGATCGCTGAGGATGTACGGGCCGTGCTCGCCCTCCAGCAGCTTCATCAGGGCGGTGCACACCTCGGGGAACGTGTCCTCGGAGTGCGGGTAGACGGTGATGAACTTGCCGCTCCCCGCCCGGTCCGCGTACTTGGCGTTACGCAGGTTCAACAGGCCGGGCGACGGTACGCACTTGAAGGGCAGCCGGTGGGCCAGACAGTGTGCGGCGACCCGCTCCAGCACCGATGCGGCGTTGTCGGCGGCGGCCGATATGTGGATCTTCCAGCCCTGGGGCGGCAGCCGGAGCCCGTCCGGGCTGAAGGAGAGCCAGTCGCCGCGCCGGGAGCGGGTCCACCCCTGGGGTGCCGCGCCCCGGACCGGAGCGTAGAACGAACGGTCGTCGTCGCCCTCTTCGAGGGAACGGTGGGGGACGTCGTAGAAGTGTCGGTCGGCCTGGCAGTACGCGGCGTACTCCGGATTCACGACATTCCCCTCGCTCGGTCGTTGCTGGCGAGAGAGAAATTGTCACAAAGATGAGCATCCCCAACAGTCACCGATGTCACGACTCATACATGCGCGCGAGCCATGCGGACCGCATCGTCTTCCGGTGACTTCCCAGCTGCGGACGGGGGCGCGCACGGGGCGCGTTCAGCCCGCAGCGCGCACCAGCCCGTCTCCCGCAGCCGTGCGGAAATAGAGCACGGACCGTCCGTCCCTGCGGCGGCGCACCAGCCTGGCGTCCAGCAGGACCCGCAGGTGACGCCCGACGGACCCCAGCCCCTGCCCGGTCAGCGCGGTGAGCTGGGTCGTGCTCAGCGGCGAGGCCAGCAGGACGAGAACTCCCGCCCGCGCCGGGCCGATCAGCGCGCCGAGCGCCTGCGGCACGGGGGCACGCCCGGTGTCGGCGAGCGCGCCCGAGCACGGGTAGACGACGCCGTAGCGGTGCGGGATGTCCCAGCAGACCCAGCCCACGTCGGCGGTGACGGGGGTGAACACCAGCTGGGCGCCGCCCAGGTCGCGCGGCGGGTTGTCGTACGTGTTGATCTGGAGCCGGCTCTCCCCCAGCCACCGCATCCCCGGCCGCATCCCGTCGAGCGCCTGGGCCCAGCCGCCCCGGCTCAGCTGGGCGGCCCGGGCGATCACATCGGCCTCCAGGATCCGGCGCCGGGCGGGCCACTCCGGCTCCACGGCACGCGTCCACACCCACTCCAGGACGTCGGCGCTCCGACGCGCCAGGTCGTCCCGGTCCAGCGCGGCGGGCAGCGGTCCGCGCAGGCACGCGACGAGATCGGCGCGGGCCACGTCCGGCGGCGTCGCCCGGACCCGCGCCAGCTCCTGGGCGAAGGTGTCCGGCTCCTGCCCGGCAGGCGGGGGGACGGGGGCGGGAGTGAGGAAGTCGGCGCTCCAGCGGGGCGTGAAGGCGGCGCGGACGATCCGGGCGGAGAGCGGGTCCCCGGACTGCCACCGCCGGTGGACGGGCAGCCACCGCTCCAGCCAGGCGCGCTCGCGCGGATGCGCGGCGACGGCCAGCTCCAGGGTGCGCAGGCTCGCCACCGTCTCGGCCAGCGCGGAGACGACGAAGCGGCTGTTCGCGAGGGTGTCGGTGCTGATCTGCCACCAGCCCATGGGCCACCCCGAGGTCCTCGATGTTTCGTTCCTCAGCGAAAGAGTAACGAGCCCGCAGAGCGCCCCCGCACACTCCGCTGATGCGCACCTACCGCGAACTCTTCCGCACCCCGGAGTTCCTCCCCTTCTTCGCGACCGTCTCCGTTCAGGTGGCGGCGCAGACCGCGACCGGCCTCGCCCTCGGCACCCTCGTGTACGCCTCGACCGGCTCACCGCTGCTGTCGGCGCTGGCGATGTTCGGGCCGTCCCTGGCGCAGGTCGCCGGGGCGCTCACCCTGCTGTCGGCGGCGGACCGGCTGCCACCGCGCACCACACTGACCGGCCTGGCGCTGCTGTTCGCGCTCGGCACCGGCGTACAGGCGATCCCCGGGCTGCCGCTCTGGGCCGCCTTCGCGGTCCTGCTGGGGCTCGGGGTGGCCTCCTCACTGGGCGGCGGGGTGCGGTACGGGCTGCTCAACGAGATCCTTCCGCAGCGGGGCTTCCTGCTCGGCCGCTCCGTGCTGAACATGTCGGTGGGCACCATGCAGATCCTCGGGTTCGCGGTGGGCGGAGTGCTGGTGACCGCCCTCTCGGCGCGGGGCACGCTGCTGGTGGGGGCGGGCCTGTACGTCGTCGCGGCCGCCCTCGCCCGCTTCGGGCTCACCGCCCGGCCGCCCCGCGCCACCGGCCGGGGCTCGGTCCGGGAGACCTGGCGGACCAACGCGCTCCTCTGGTCGTCCGCACCCCGCCGCTCCGTCTACCTCGCCCTGTGGGTGCCCAACGGGCTGGTCGTGGGGTGCGAGTCCCTGTACATCGCCTACGCGCCCGGGCACGCGGGGCTCCTCTTCGCCTGCGGGGCCGTGGGGATGCTGGCCGGGGACATGCTGGTCGGCCGGTTCGTGCCGGGGCGGTGGCGGGCCCGGCTCAGCACCCCGCTGCGACTGGTGCTGGCCGCCCCGTACCTGCTGTTCGCCCTGGGTCCCGGCCTGCCGGTGGCGGTGGTGGCGGTGGTGCTGGCGAGCGTCGGCTTCAGCGCGAGCCTGCTGCTCCAGGAACGGCTGATGGCCCTGACGCCCGAGAAGCTGAGCGGGCACGCGCTGGGGCTGAGCTCGTCGGGGATGCTGGCGATGCAAGGGGTGGGCGCGGCCGTCGCGGGCTCCGTCGCCCAGCTGACCTCGCCCGGGACCGGGATGGCGGCGGTCGCGGCGCTCGCACTGGTGGTGACGGTGGCCCTGGCGCCGGGTCTGCGGGCGGGACGCGGGCAGGAACCGGCAGGCAGACTGCGGGGGGACGGATCACCTCGTACGAAGGAAGCGAAGGAGACGACGGCCTCGTGACCAGCAAGGACACCCCCAACTCCCCCGAGAACGAAGTGAAGAAGGCGCCGGGCAGCCAGCGGGAGGCCATGCTCGCGGGCGAGCTCTACCTCGCCGACGACCCGGAGATCGCGGCGGACGCCCTGCGCTCGGCGCTCCTGAACGAGCGCTTCAACGCCACGTCGGCCGGCGACCCCGAGGCCCGCCGCGCCGCGCTGGCCGAGCTGCTGGGCGAGCTGGGCGAGGGCGCCGAGATCCGCCCGCCGCTGCGGGTGGACTACGGGCACCGGACGACGGTGGGCCCGCGCACGTTCGTCAACTTCGGGGCGGTGTTCCTGGACGTCGCCCGCATCACGATCGGCGCCGACGTCCAGATGGGCCCGAACGTCCAGCTCCTCACCCCGGCCCACCCCATCGACCCGGAACCACGCCGCGCCAAGTGGGAGGCCGCGCAGCCGATCACGATCGGGGACAACGTGTGGCTGGGCGGCGGGGCGGTCGTCTGCCCTGGGGTGAGCATCGGGGAGAACACGGTGGTCGGTGCCGGGGCCGTTGTCACGAAGGACCTGCCGGGGAACGTGGTCGCGGTGGGCAATCCGGTCCGGGTGATCCGGAAGATCGGCGAGGCGGAGGAGGCGGGGCCGCCGACCCCGTAACGGTGGACCGGGGGCGTGGGCCGGGCCGGGGCCCCTGGCGGCCCCACCCCCGCCCCTACGCCGCCCGCCACGCCTCCGTGGCGCACGAGACCTCGAAGTGCCACCACCCCTCGTCCTCGCCCCTGACGAGCAGCTCCTTGATCGCCCGGAGGTCCGCGCCGCCCGGCACGGTGAACGCGACCAGCGGGAAGTCCGCGCTGAAGACCTCGCCGCCCAGCCCGAACGGGGCGAGCCGCTCGTGCACGGCGCGGGCGTTCCGCCCGAGCGGACCGTTTGGCAGGGGCAGCACCCGTACGGTGCAGTTCCCCGAGTCGGCCACCCGCCCGGTGGACCAGTGCACCCCGTCCGCGTCGGTCGTGAACCGTACGGTCTCGCCCTCGGCGACCCCGTCCTGGAGGAAGGGCACGTTGTCGACCCGGGCGGTGTCGGCGCTCAGCCGGGTCGCCCACAGCCCCTCGGTGTCGTACGACAGCCGGTCCTCACGCGGGACGAAGCGGAACCAGACCTTGATCCGCCGGCCGGCGTCATCGGGCGGGCGCTCGTCGCGGTGCGGGCGCGGCGGACCGGCGTCGGGCGAGCTCATGGCCCCATGGTCCCCCCTGCGCCGCACCGCCGCTCGTCCGGCCCCGCGCCGGCTGGGGTCACCGCACACAGGCCGGACATCAGTTCATGGAGTCAACGAGCGTCCCGACTGAACACGCGATCAGCCCATCATGGCGGTCCCAGCCGCCCGGACAGCCTCCCCCAGGGGTGTGCTCGGCGGAGTCGGGGCCCGTTCGGCGACAGGGGCCTGTCCGCCTGTTCGGGTACGGACATCACGTACGCGCGCGGCCCCCGCCCGGAGTGTCCGGGCAGGGGCCGTCGAGCTTGCGTGCGGCCGGGAGGCTCAGCCCTCGCCGGTCAGGTTGATGGTGACCGTGCGCTGCTCCGGGGTCTTGCCGGTCAGGGCCGTCTTCATCGCCTGTGCCACGTCGTCCGCGCCGACCGGGTGCTTCGTGCCGTCGGCCTTGACCGCCTCGATGCCGTCGAAGACGCCGTCCAGGAGGGTGGTGATCGCGTCCTTGTCGTAGACGTCGACCAGCCGGCCGTCGACGGCCTTCATCGACAGGATCTGCGGCAGCGAACGCGCCGGGCCGAACTGGATCTGCTTCGGTCCCGCCTTGATGGTGATCAGGTCGGACATCGCCGGCTCGGCGAACTCCTTCATCGCCCGGGTCAGTTCGGCCTGGGTGATGGTGGGCTCCCTGGTGGCGACGGGCAGTTCGACCACCCGGGCCTGCCCGGTCTGCACCTGGGCGCGGTAGGCGTCGCGGACGGAGATCAGCGACTGGCCGACGTCCAGCGTCTTGCCGGGCTTGCCCGGCACCGCGACCGCCTTGTTCGGCTCGAACCGGATCGTGGCGTCCTGGGACGACCCGGCGACACCCGCCAGATCGGTCAGCGCGACTCCGAGCTTCTCCTCGTCGACCGGGATCACCGGGTCGGCGGTGCGCGCCCCGCCGAACAGCGAGCCGATCACCGAGACGGGGTTGTAGTCGCTGCCCGCGGCACCGCGCACGGTCTCCTGGCTGTCCAGGACGAGGCCGGCCTTCTCCGGGTCCAGCTTCTGCTCCTTGCCGTCCACGGACAGCGTCAACGGTGCCTGGGCCCGCTCGCCGAGAGCGGCCTCCAGCTTGGTGACCGCCTCCTCCTTCGTGCCGCCGCCGATGTCGACGCCGAGCACCGTGGTGCCCTTGGGGACATCGGAGTGGTTCAGCAGGAGCCCGGCGCCGTAGGCGATGCCGAGCAGCACGACCGCGGCCACGCCGAGCAGGACCAGCTTGGAACGGCCCTCCTTCGCAGGGGCGGGTGCGGGAGGCGTCGGCGTCGGGCGCGGGGTGGTGAGACCGGGCCCGGGCGCACCCGGGCCACCGGGGCCGTCGGCGAACGGATCACCCGGGCCGCCGGTGGCACCCGGGCCGCCCGGGAAGGCGCTGCCGGGACCGCCGGGACCGCCCGGGAACGGGCCGCCGGGGCCTCCCGGGCCGCCCGGGCCACCGGGGAACGGGCCGCCGGTCCCCTCCGGCCTGGGCGGGAACGCCGAGCCGGGCTCGCTCGGCACCACGGGGATGCCGCTCGTCAGCGTGTCGCCCGAGACATGGCCGCCGGGGCCGGAATCGGGCGCCGGGGACTGCGGTGTCAGGATCGCGGTGTCGTCGGAGAGCCGGGGCGGTACGCCACCGGGGCCTCCCGGGGCCATCGGGCCGGGCCCGCCGAGGCCCGGGACGCCGTCGAGGTCGGGGGTCAGCGCCGAGGTGCCGGTGACCGGGCCCGTCGTGGGGCCGGACGGGCCAGTCGTACGGCCCCCGGGACCGGGCGTGGAGCGCGGGCCCGCGCCGGAGGGCTCCGTGCTGTAGCCGTCCAGGGCGCTGCCCGGGCCTCCGGCGCCGGGGAAGCCGGAGCCGGGGGTGCCGGGGCCGTCACCGGGGCGCGGGGCGGCGTCCGAGAAGTACGGCAGGTCGGGGCGCGACCGGCCACCGTCGTCGGGCCCGCCACCGGGGCCCGAGGTGCCGGGAACGCCCAAGGCACCCGAGCCGCCGGAACCGGGGCCACCGGAACCCAGAAGCCCGGGACCACCCGCACCGTGAGGACCGGGACCCCCGGGACCCGTACCGGGGGCACCACCGGAACCAGGCGCACCGCCCGTACCGGAAGCCGGTGCGGGCGACGGTGCCGGGCTCTTGCGCGGGGCGAACCAGTCGCTCCCGCTCTTCGCCTTGGGCGGCTCGTCGGCCGGGGACGGGTCGGCGGACCTGCCGCCGTCCCTGGCCTGTGCGGGCGACGGGGAGGCCGGGCCACCGGACGCGCCGGTTCCGCCCGACGCGCCGTCGGCCAGGCCCGAGGGCGCGGACGGTGGCGTGCCGGGGCGCGGGGTGGATCCGGTGCGGTCCGCGTCGGAACGGCCGGCGGCGATGTCGCTCTCGGCCATCGGCGTACGCATCACGACCGGGGGGATGGGACGCGACCCGGGGATGTTGATCCGGATGCGCGTCGTCAGCGTCGTCTCGGTCTTGGGCTCTTCGGGCCGGGGCGGATCGACGGATTCCGGGGTCTCGTCCGAGCCGGCCGGCGACGAATACTGGCGGGATCCGTACGGCGGCGTACCCGACGGGTACGCGGCTCCACCGCGCCCCTGGGGCCCGGAGGACGAACTGTCAGTTTCACGACTCAAAGCAGGTTCTCCCGATTGGCTCCGCCGCCCGTACTTCCCCCATGCCGCAGGCCAGGGGACGGCTCGGCGCGCGCACCACCATACTGGCCGCCGCCGCCGGACACTCCGCGACCGGGGGAAACCTCCACCTCGGCATCACACCTGTGGGGGGCATTCCGGGCGCGGACTTAGCACTTCAGATACCGGACCGGCCGTTGCGCGTGGCTGATTGCGGCACTTTGGAGGTGGTGGCGCACATCACAGCGACGGCGGTTCCGCCGACCATGAAGAGCACCAGGCCGAGTTCGTCGCCGAAGACGTAGTCGCCTTCCGGCCGGCCGGACAGCAGGAGGAAGACGGTGATGAACCAGCCGACCGCCGGCGCGAGTGCGCCGATCTGGGTGCCGGTCAGGACCCGGCCGCCGTAGAAGAGGCCGGCGGAGCCGGCCAGGGCGATGACCAACCCGCCGGGGAACCACGCCGCTTGGACGAGCGTCCCGGCGAGCGCGACGAGGGCGCCGATCACGGCGAGCCCGAAGTAGCCCGCGATCCGGACCGGGTTCGGCCGGGCGGTGAAGCCCGAGCCTTCGGGCCCCTGGGGCGGCGCGTTGGTCCGCGGGGCGCTGCTGCCCGGTGTGCCGGACGCCGCCTTGGTCCGCACCGCCTTGGTCGGCGGCGCCTCGTCGTGCGGTGCGCGGGCGCGGTCGCGGCCCTTGCCGGGGTTCCGGCTCATGCCCCCACCCCCGAACCGGAATCCGGCCCGGCACCCGAAGCGGAACCGGGGACCCCGCCCCGTACGACACCCTTCGGCGCACCAGCACCAGCACCAGCAGCAGCACCTGCGCCCGCAGCCGCAGCCGCAGCCGCCCCAGCCTCCGGCACCCCCGCGAACAGGTCGTCCTCCCGTGCTCCCCCCACGGCCCCCGGAACGCCCCGCACCAGCTGGTAGCACTCGGTCGTCAGCAGCGGCTGGCCCAGGCCGTTGGAGAGGGCGAAGAAGGGGCCGTCCACCACGATCTGGGTCGCGTGGGCGCGCATCGCCGCAGTCTTCGCCCCGGCGTACGCCGAGCCGTCGATCTCGGCGGTGATCTCGTCGCCGTCCACCACGCCCGGGACGTCGTCCACGGCCGCGATGCCCGGGAAGGCGTCCGGCGCCGTGGCGCGCAGGCGGTCGAAGGCGGCCTCGAGGACGGCCCGCTCCACCCGGTTCCAGTAGATCTTGGCGACGGTGTGCGGGGCGCCGGTGCCGTACGCCGGGTCGGCGGCCAGGTCTGCGGCGCGCATCGCGACCCGGTGGGCCTGGATGTGGTCGGGGTGGCCGTAGCCGCCGTCGGGGTCGTAGGTGACCAGCACCTGGGGGCGGACCTCCCGGATCACCTCCACGAGGGCGGCGGCCGCCTCGTCCACCGGGGTGGACCAGAAGGCGCCGGGGCGCTCGTTCTGCTCGGTGCCCATCATCCCGGAGTCCCGGAACCGGCCCGCGCCGCCGAGGAAGCGGTGGTCGGTGACGCCGAGCTCCTTCATCGCCGCTGCCAGTTCGCCCACGCGGTGGGGGCCGAGGGCGTCGTCCCGGTCGGCGGCGAGGCCGGCGAGGGCGGGCGGAATGACCTCGCCCTCCTCGCCCAGCGTGCACGTCACCAGCGTGACGTGGGCGCCCTCGGCCGCGTACCTGGCCATGGTGGCGCCGTTGTTGATCGACTCGTCGTCCGGGTGCGCGTGCACCAGCAGCAGACGGCGGGCGGGGAGGTCCTTCATGGGGACCACCCTACGAGCCCGGCGGCCCCCGGCGTCCCCCGCTCCCCGCCGACCGCGTCAACGGCGGGCGTACCCGGCCGGAAAGCGGGTACACGCGGTCGGAAAGCGAGTGCGCACGGTCAGAACTTGATGCTCCCGATCATCCCCGCCACATTGGACGTCAGGTCCGAGATGGTCGGCGCTACGGACGAACTCGCGATGTAGAACCCCAGCAGCATGCAGACCACCGCGTGTCCGCCCTTCAGTCCGGATTTCCGGATCAGCAGGAAGACGATGATCGCCAGCAGCACCACCGCCGAAATCGAGAGCGCCACGGCGGTTCACCTCCATCAGTACGGTCGGGACGGGACACGGGGACACAGAGCCGATGGGTTCTTACCCACCGAGCGCTACGGATCATAACTATCCGTGCCAACGCATTGATCGGGGCACAGCAGCACGAGGGGCGCACGGACCGCTGCGCGAGGCTAAGTTCGGGGCCATGACCTCACCGAAGCTGTCTTTTCCCCGCCAGCACGCACGGACCCAGCGGTTCACTCTCGGCGCACCGCGCGCCTTCACCGTCTCACCGGATGAGACGCGGGTGATCTTCCTGCGCTCCACCTCGGGCACCGACCGGACCAACCGTCTGTGGGTGCTCGATCCGGCCTCCGGGGAGGAGCGGTTGGTCGCCGACCCCGAGGCGCTGCTGGGCGGTTCGGCGGAGCGGCTGTCGCCGCAGGAGCGGGCCCGGCGCGAGCGGACCCGGGAGGGGTCGGCCGGCATCGTCTCCTACGCGGTGGACGCGGCGGCCGAGCTGGCAGCGTTCGCCCTGTCCGGAAAGGTGTACGTGGCCGAGCTGCGGGCCGGTACGGCGCGGGCGCTGCCGGTTCCGGGCCCGGTGATCGACCCCCGGCCCTCCCCCGACGGGCGCCGCATCGCCTACGTCTCCAAGGGCGCGCTGCGGGTCGTGGGCGCCGAGGGCGAGGACGACCGGGCGCTGGCGGAGCCGGAGGGTGCCCATGTCACCTACGGCCTGGCCGAGTTCGTCGCGGCCGAGGAGATGCACCGCTTCCGGGGCTTCTGGTGGTCGCCGGATTCGGACCGGCTGCTGGTCGCCCGGGCCGACGACAGCCCCGTACAGCGGTGGTTCATCGCCGATCCCGCGCATCCGGAGCGCAAGCCGGCCGAGGTGGCCTATCCGGCGGCGGGGACGCCCAACGCCGAGGTGCGGCTCTTCGTGATGGACCTGGCGGGGGGCCGCCGGGAAGTGCTGTGGGACCGGGCGGCGTTCCCGTACCTGGCCCAGGTGCACTGGTCCTCCGCGGGCGCCCCACTGCTGCTCGTGCAGGCCCGTGACCAGCGCAGTCAGCGGTATCTGGCGGTGGATCCGGAGAACGGTGAGACCCGGATCGTCCACGTCGACGAGGACCCGGTGTGGCTGGATCTGTTCGGCGGGGTGCCCGCGTGGGCGCCGGACGGGCGGCTCGTGCGGATCGTGGACGAGGGCGGCGCGCGGGTGCTGGCCGTCGGTGACCGGCCGCTGACCGGAGCGCAGTTGCACATCCAGGCGGTGCTGGACATCGGCGAGTCGGACATCCTGGTCTCGGCCGTGGCGGGCGAGGAGGCGGCGGATCCGGAGACCGGCGAGAGCCATGTGTACCGGGTCAACGAGCTGGGAATCGAGCGGATTTCCGAAGGGGCGGGTGTGCACTCCGCGGTCCGCTCGGGCGATCTGACGGTGCTGGTCTCGGCCACTCCGGACGAGCCCGGATCGGCCGCCTGGGTCGTCCGGGACGGCAAGCAGCTGGTCCGGATCGCGAACCACGCCCAGGAGCCGGTGCTCTCGGCACGGGTCAAGCTCACCGAGGGGGGCGCACGGCGGATTCCGTGCGCCGTGCTGCTTCCGTCGGACTACCAGGAGTCGGACGGTCCGCTTCCGGTACTGATGGATCCGTACGGTGGACCGCACGGCCGCCGGGTGGTCGCCGCCCACAACGCGTACCTCACCTCGCAGTGGTTCGCGGACCAGGGCTTCGCGGTGATCGTGGCGGACGGGCGCGGCGCGCCGGGCCGCTCGCCCGCCTGGGAGAAGGCCGTACGGGACGACTTCGCCCTCACCCTGGACGACCAGATCGAGGCCCTGCACGCGCTCGCCGGGCGGTTCCCGCTGGATCTGGACCGGGTCGCCATCCGGGGCTGGTCGTACGGGGGTTACCTCTCCGGCCTAGCGGTGCTGCGCCGCCCCGACGTCTTCCACGCGGCTGTGGTGGGCGCCCCGGTGACGGACTGGCGGCTCTACGACACGCACTACACCGAGCGCTATCTCGGCGACCCGGCCGCGCAGCCCGAGGTGTACGCGTACAACGCCCTGATGACCGAGGACGGGCTCTCCCACGCCGCCGAGCAGGTGCGGCCCATGATGATCGTCCACGGGCTCGCGGACGACAACGTGGTGGTCGCGCACGCGCTGCGGCTCTCCTCGGCGCTGCTGGCGGCCGGGCGGCCGCACGAGGTGCTCCCGCTGAGCGGGGTCACGCACATGACTCCTCAGGAGCAGGTGGCGGAGAACCTGCTGCTGCTCCAGGTGGACTTCCTCAAGCGGTCGCTGGGGCTGCCCCGCGCCTGACCCCCGGGGGGCCTGCCTCGTCGGCCCCAAGCCACCGGCGGTCGGGCAACCGGCCGGAGCGACAAGACGACGCCCCGGCCGGTTCACGGCACCCGCACGGCCGTACGTTGTCCAGCGTGCAGCGTCCGTATATCGGTGTGGCGACGGCCGAGTTGCCTGCCTGTTAACGGATCTCGGCCGGTGGTTCCCCAGCTCTGCGTTCAGTCGGTGCGCAGTCTGCGTACGGGCGGCTCGCAGTCGGGCGATAGATTTCCCTACCGACCGACAAATCACCCACACGGGGGAATGTGTTGACCAGGAACATCCGCGGGCCGCTCCGCCTCGCCGCCGCTCTGACCGCCGGTACGGCCTTCGTCGCCGGATGCGGTGGGTCCGGCTACAACCTCACCAGGCCTCCGCACTCGGCCGGTCCGGCCTGCGACACGCTCACCGGCAAGCTACCCGCCGAGCTGGGCGGGTACGACCTGGAGAGATCGGACGTGACCGGTGCCGCCGCCTGGGGGGACGGCGACGTCATCGTCTACTGCGGAATGCCCGAGCCAGAGGCCGGTGGTGACTGCATCGACGAGGGCGGCGTCGACTGGGTCGCCCAGCCGCCCGCGGACACCCGGACCGCCAAGATGTTCTCCACCCAGGGCCGCGACCCCGCCGTCCAGGTCCGGCTCCGCAACGAGACCACCGACGCATCGGCCGTGCTCTCGGCCCTCGGGCCGGCCGTGAAGGACATCGAGGCCCGCGAGCCCTGCGGCAGCACCGGGAGCTGATCCCGTAACGCGGGCGGGCCGGGGTCTTAGGTCTGCGGAGGCTCCCCCGGCCCGCCCACGTCCGACCCCGGCCCGCCCAGGCCCTCCCCCGGCCCGCCCACGTCCTCCACCGGCCGGCCACGCGTCGTCGTCCCCGGTGCCTCCACGTCCGGCCCCGGCGTACCTCCCGGCGTCTCCCGCTCCCCCTCGTGCGGCACCACCTGCTTCTCCTCCGCGAAGTGGCACGCCGAGTCGTGCCGGGCCGGGGAGTCGACGTCCCGGAACTCCGCCGGGACGGCCAGCAGCGGCACCTCCAGCGCGCACCGCTCCCGCGCCTTCCAGCAGCGGGTGCGGAAGCGGCAGCCCGAGGGGATGTCGGCGGGCGAGGGCACGTCGCCGTGGAGGATGATCCGCTCCCGGTGGGCGCGGGCCTCCGGGTCCGGCACGGGGACGGCGGAGAGCAGCGCCTGCGTGTACGGGTGGGTGGGGTGGTCGTAGATCTCCGCGTCGGAGCCGATCTCCACGATCCGGCCGAGGTACATCACGCCGACCCGGTCGGAGATGTGCCGGACGATGGAGAGGTCGTGCGCGATGAAGACGAAACTGAGGCTGAACTCCGCCTGGAGCCGGTCCAGCAGGTTGACGACCTGCGCCTGTACGGAGACGTCGAGCGCGGAGACCGGCTCGTCGGCGACGATGATCTCCGGGTTGAGCGCGAGGCCGCGGGCGATGCCGATGCGCTGGCGCTGGCCGCCGGAGAACTGGTGCGGGTAGCGGTTGATGTACTCCGGGTTGAGCCCGACGACGTCCAGCAGGTCCTGGACCCGCTGCCGGCGGCTGCCCTTGGGCGCGACCTCGGGGTGGATCTCGTACGGCTCCCCGATGATGTCGCCGACCGTCATGCGCGGGTTCAGCGAGGTGTACGGGTCCTGGAAGACCATCTGGATGTTGCGCCGCACGGCCTTCAGGGCCCGCCCGGAGAGCTTCGCGATGTCCTCGCCCTTGTAGCGGATCGCGCCCGCGGTGGGCCGCTCCAGGTGGACCAGCAGCCGCGCGACGGTCGACTTGCCGCAGCCCGACTCCCCCACGATGCCGAGCGTCTCGCCCGCGTGGAGGTCGAAGTCGACGCCGTCGACGGCCCGGACCGCGCCGACCTGCTTCTTGAAGAGGATGCCCTGGGTCAGCGGGTAGTGCTTGGCGAGGCCGCGGACCTCCAGGATCGGCTCTCCTTCCGCGTACGGCCTGCTCTCCCCGCGTGCCTTGGACAGCAGGGTGGAGCCCGCCGCGCCCCCGTCGGTCCCCTCGCGGTCAGCGTGCATCGAGCGTCTCCTTCCAGAAGTGGCAGGCGCTCCGGCGCTGTTCGTCCACCTCGTAGAGCGGCGGCACATCGCTGCGGCACACGTCCTGCGCCATCGGGCAGCGGGGGTTGAACGCGCAGCCGGGCGGGATGTGCAGCAGGTTGGGCGGCAGGCCCTTGATCGCGTAGAGCTCCTGGCCCTTCTGGTCCAGGCGCGGGATCGAGCGGAGGAGGCCCTTGGTGTACGGGTGGGCGGGCGCCTTGTAGATCTCGTGGACGGGGGCGGTCTCCACGATCCGGCCCGCGTACATCACCGCGATCTTGTCGGCCACGTCCGCGACGACACCGAGGTCGTGGGTGATCAGGATGAGGCCCATGTTCAGCTCGCGCTGGAGTTCGGCGAGGAGGTCCATGACCTGGGCCTGGACGGTGACGTCGAGCGCGGTGGTGGGCTCGTCCGCGATGATCAGGGACGGCTCCAGGGCCAACGCCATGGCGATCATGATGCGCTGGCGCATCCCGCCGGAGAACTGGTGCGGGTAGTTGCCCACCCGCTGCTTGGCGGCGGGGATGCGGACCCGGTCCATCAGCTCGACCGACCTGGCCCGCGCGTCCTTGCGGGACATCCCGCGGTGGACGACGTACATCTCACCGAGCTGTTCGCCCACGGTGAGGACCGGGTTCAGCGAGGAGAGCGCGTCCTGGAAGATCATGGCCATCTCCTGGCCGCGGATCTTGCGCCGTTCCTCCGTCTTGAGCTTCAGCAGGTCCTGGCCCTTGAAGAGGATCTCGCCGCCGGTGATCTTCCCGGGCGGCATGTCGAGGATGCCCATGACGGCCTGGGCGGTGACGGACTTGCCGGAGCCGGACTCCCCGAGGACGGCGAGCGTCTCGCCCTCGGCCACCGAGTAGTTGACCCCGTTGACGGCCTTGGCCACGCCCTCGCGGGTGTGGAACTCCACGTGCAGATCGCGCACTTCGAGCAACATGGCAACCGGCTCCTCAGCGCAGCTTGGGGTCGAGGGCGTCGCGCACCGCGTCGCCGAGCATGATGAACGCGAGCACGGTGACCGCCAGCGCTCCGGCGGGCCAGAGCAGCATGTGCGGGGCGTTGCGGATGTAGTTGGAGGCCGCGGAGATGTCGATGCCCCAGGAGACGGCCGGGTCCTTCAGGCCGACCCCGAGGAAGGAGAGGGTCGCCTCGAGCGAGATGTACGTGCCGAGCGCGATGGTCGCCACGACGATGACGGGCGCGATGGCGTTGGGAGTGATGTGGCGCAGCAGCATGCGGGAGTTGGAGGCGCCGAGCGCGCGGGCCGCCTGGACGTAGTCGTTCTGTTTGGCGGTGATCACCGAGCCGCGGGCGATACGGGCGATCTGCGGCCAGCCGAGCAGGACGATGAAGCCGACGACGGGCCAGACGGTGGAGCTGGTGACGACGGAGAGGAAGACCAGGCCGCCGAGGATGACGGGGATGCCGAAGAAGACGTCGGTGAGGCGGGAGAGGATCGAGTCCCACCAGCCGCCGAAGAAGCCCGCCAGGCCCCCGAGCACGCTGCCGAGGATCGCGACGCCGAGGGTCGCGCAGACGCCCACGGTGACCGAGGTGCGGGTCCCGTAGACGACCCGGGTGTAGACGTCGCGGCCCTGGGGGTCGAAGCCGAAGGGGTGGCCGGGCTCGGAGCCCTTCTGGGCGTCGTCCAGGTCGGCCTGGAGGGGGTCGCCGCTCGCGATGAGCGAGGGCCAGATCGAGATCAGCACCAGGAAGAGGATGACCAGGGCGGAGATGATGAAGACCGGGTTGCGCCGCAGGTCGCGCCAGGCGTCCGACCAGAGGCTGCGCGGTTTGCCGGCCGGCCCGGTGCCCTCGGGCCCGCCCGGGGTCTTCTCCAGGCTGGTGCCCTCCTCCATGGCGAGGTCCGTCGCGCCGCCGGCGCCCGCCTGGGAGATCGCTTCGTCCGGTGACTGCGGCTCAGGCATAGCGGATCCTCGGGTCGAGTACGGCGTACAGGAGGTCGACGATCAGGTTGGCCGCCAGGAAGACGAGGACCAGGATGGTGACGAACCCGACGACGGTCTGGGAGTTCTGGCGCAGGATGCCCTGGTAGAGCTGGTAGCCGACCCCGTGGATGTTGAAGATCCGCTCGGTGACGATGGCTCCGCCCATCAGGGCGCCCACGTCCGTACCGATGAAGGTGACGACGGGGATCAGGGAGTTGCGCAGCAGGTGCCGGACGACGACCCGGCGCCGGGGCAGCCCCTTGGCGACGGCGGTGCGTACGTAGTCGGCGCGGGCGTTCTCGGCGATCGAGGTCCGGGTGAGCCGGGTGACGTAGGCGAGCGAGACCGAGGCGAGGACGAGGCCGGGGACGAGCAGCTCGTCGAAGGTGGGGTCCGAGGAGACCGAGGGCTTGATGATGCCCCATTTGACGCCGAGCAGGAGCTGGAGCAGCAGGCCGGTGACGAAGGTCGGGATCGCGATGACGACCAGGGTCAGGATGAGGACCGTGGTGTCGACGGGGCGGCCGCGCCGCAGGCCGGTGACGACACCGAGGCTGATGCCGATGACGATCTCGAAGACGATCGCGACGATGGTCAGCCGGATCGTGATGGGGAAGGCGGTGGCCATCAGCTCGGTGACCTTCTGACCGTTGAACGCGGTGCCGAAGTCGCCGGTGAAGAGGTTCCCCATGTAGGTCAGGTATTGCTGCCAGACCGGCTTGTCGAGGCCGAACTCGGAGCGCAGCTGGGCGGCGGTGGCCGGATCGCACTGGCGGTCGCCGCAGAGGCCCGCGATGGGGTCGCCCATCACGTTCACCATGAGGAAGATCAACAGCGTGGTGCCGAAGAAGACGGGGATCATCTGCAGCAGCCGCCGGATCACATAACGTCCCATGAGGGGCTCCGGGGGTCGGGGCGAACGGGCGAGAGGCGGAAGGCCCAACCGGGCGGAAGGCCGAACCGGGCTGGAGAGCGAAACGGACGGAGGGCCGGGACGCCCGGGGCGCCCCGGCCTCCGGCCTCAGCGGGTCACTTGACCGTGATCTCCGTGTAGACCGGCACGCTGAACGGGTTCAGCTCGACGTTGTCGACACGCTCCGAGTAGCCCGCACTGCCGTTCTGATACCACAGCGGGATGGAGGGCATCTGCTCGACGAGGACCTTCTCCGCGTCCTGGAACGTGGTGATGGCCTTCGCCTTGTCGGTCTCGGCGTTCGCCTTGTCCACCAGGTCGTCGAAGTCCTTGTCGGTCCACTTGCCGTCGTTCGACGGGGCGTTGGTGTAGTAGAGCGGCTGCAGGAAGTTCTGGATCAGCGGGTAGTCCATCTGCCAGCCCGCGCGCCAGGGACCCGTCATCTTCTGGGTGGAGACCTGGTTGCGGAAGTCGGCGAAGGTACCGACCGCGCCGCCGACGCAGGACTGGTTGTTGCCCATGACGTTGTTGATGCTGTTGCAGACGGCGTCGACCCACTCCTTGTGGGAGCCGGTGTCCGCGTTGTACGAGATCTTCAGCTGGCCGCCGGGGATGCCGCCGCCCTCGTCGATCAGCTTCTTGGCCGCGGCCTTGTCGTACGTGCACTCCTTGCCGCAGAGCCCCTTCTTGAAGCCGCCCTCCTCGCCGAGGACCGGGGAGGTCCAGTCGGACGCGGGGGTGCGGGTCTTCTGGAAGATCTGGTCGGTGATCTGCGCCCGGTTGATCGCCATGGAGAGGCCCTGCCGGACCTTGCGGGCGTTGTCGGTGTCCCACTCCTTGTCGTAGAACGGGAAGGAGAGGGTCTGGATGATGCCGGCGGCGGTGTTGATGTACCGGTCGCCGAGGTCCTGCTCGACGTTCCTCAGCTGGGAGGCGGGCACGTCGTCGACGAGGTCGAGGTTGCCCGAGGTCAGGGAGGTGTAGGCGGTGTTGTTGTCGGTGAAGACCTTGAGGTCGACGCCGCCGTTCTTCGCCTTGTCGTCACCTGGGTAGTCGTCCCAGCGGCGCAGGTTCATCGCGGAGCCCTTGGCGTACGAGTCGATCATGTACGGGCCGTTGCCGATGGGCTTGGAGAGCCAGGCGTCGTGGTCGTCGTAGAACGCCTTGGGCAGGGGCACGAAGGCGGAGTAGCCGAGGGTGTCGGGCCAGAGGGAGAACTTCTGGCTGAGCTTGGCGGTGAAGGTCAGGTCGTCGACGACCTTGAGGCCCGAGAGGGTGTCGGCGGAGGCGGAGCCGGACTCGGGGTGGACCTTGTCGTACCCCTCGATGTACTGGAAGAAGTACGCGTTCTTCTGGTTGTTCTTCAGCGCGGCGCCGTAGTTCCAGGCGTCCACGAAGGACTTGGCGGTGACCTTCTCTCCGTTGGAGAAGGTCCAGCCGTCCTTGAGTTTGATCGTGAAGTTCTGGGCGTCGCTGGAGTCGATGGACTCGGCCAGCATGTTCTGCGCCTCGCCGGTCCTGGGGTCGTACCGGATGAGCCCCCGGAAGACCATGTCGAGGACCTTGCCGCCCTGCACCTCGTTGGTGTTCGCGGGCTCCAGCGGGTTCTGCGGGTCGCCCCAGGAGGAGCTGACGATCCCGTCGGCGCCGCTGCCGCCGCTGTCGTCGCCTCCGCCGCCGCAGGCCGTCGCTGCGAGGGCGACGGCCACCGCACATGCGGCCCACCTGGTCCGTGTGGCTCCGCGCATGAAGTGCCTCCTAGAGTCATCGAGTAGCTCAATGCCTCATACCACCGCATACCGCCACGCATCGCATGCGGGCTTACCCCGTACGGGCACCGGGTCGGCCGGACGCACGGATGCCCGGCCCCCTCCAAGAGGGCCGGGCATCCGACGTACCGCTACTACGCGTTCGGTTACGCCGCGTGCACGACGTCCTTCTCCTCGGCGAAGTGGCACGCCGACTCGTGCGCGGCGGGGCCACCCGCCGTGACGAAGCGCTCGGGGATCGCCAGCAGCGGCATCTCCGTGGCGCAGCGCTCCTCCGCCTTCCAGCACCGGGTCCGGAAGCGGCAGCCCGACGGCGGGTTCGCCGGTGACGGAACGTCACCGGTGAGGATGATCCGCTCGCGGCCCTCGCGCGCGGAGGGGTCCGGCACCGGCACCGCGGAGAGCAGCGCCTGGGTGTACGGGTGCGTCGGGTGGTCGTAGATCTGCGTGTCCGTACCGATCTCGGCCATCTTGCCGAGGTACATGACGCCGACCCGGTCCGAGATGTGCCGGACGATGGAGAGGTCGTGCGCGATGAAGAGGTAGGAGAGGTTGAACTCGTCCTGGAGCTTCCCCATCAGGTTGATGACCTGCGCCTGCACCGACACGTCGAGCGCGGAGACCGGCTCGTCGCAGATGATGATCTCCGGGTTGAGCGCGAGGCCGCGGGCGATGCCGATGCGCTGGCGCTGGCCGCCGGAGAACTGGTGCGGGTACCGGTTGATGTACTCCGGGTTCAGACCCACGACGTCCAGGAGCTCCTGGACCTTCCGCCGCCGGTCGCCCTTCGGCGCCACCTCGGGGTGGATCTCGAACGGCTCCCCGATGATGTCGCCGACCGTCATGCGCGGGTTCAGCGAGGTGTACGGGTCCTGGAACACCATCTGGATGTTGCGCCGCACGGCCTTCAGCGCACGCCCGGACAGCTTGGTGATGTCCTGGCCCTTGTAGAAGACCTCGCCGGCGGTCGCCTTCTCCAGCATCATGAGCAGCTTGGCGACGGTGGACTTGCCACAGCCGGACTCGCCGACGATGCCGAGCGTCTCGCCCTGGAAGAGATCGAAGGAGATCCCGTCCACGGCCTTGACCGCGCCGACCTGCTTCTTGAAGAGGATGCCCTGGGTCAGCGGGAAGTGCTTGACCAGGTTGCGCACCTGAAGGATCGGCTCGCCCCGCTCGACCGGCGCCTCGATGGCGGCGACGGCCTCGTCGACGGTGGCGGCGTCGACCGTCTCCACCTCGGTGACGTGGGGGGTGGCGTCCACGGACTCCTTGTCGAGCTCAGCCATGGATCGTCTCCTTCCAGAAGTGGCACGCGCTTCCGCGGCCCGGCAGGTCGGCGCCGTCGCGCTCGGTGACCGGGTGCAGCAGCGGGATGTCCGTACGGCAGATGTCCTCGGCCTTGGGGCACCGGGGGTTGAACGCGCAACCCGCCGGGATACGCGTCAGGTTGGGCGGCAGGCCCTTGATCGCGTAGAGCTCCTGGCCCTTCTGGTCCAGACGCGGGATCGAGTCGAGCAGACCGCGGGTGTAGGGGTGCGACGGGCGGCTGTAGAGCTCGTGCACCGGAGCGGTCTCCACGATCCGGCCCGCGTACATCACCGCGATCTTGTCCGCGACGTCGGCGACCACGCCGAGGTCGTGGGTGATCAGGATGAGCCCCATGTTGTACTCGCGCTGGAGCTCCGCGAGCAGGTCCATGACCTGGGCCTGGACCGTCACGTCGAGCGCGGTGGTCGGCTCGTCCGCGATGATCAGGTCGGGCTCCAGGGCGAGTGCCATCGCGATCATGATGCGCTGGCGCATACCGCCGGAGAACTGGTGCGGGTAGTCGTCGACCCGCTCCTTCGACGCCGGGATGCGGACCCGGTCCATCAGCTCGATGGACCTGAGCCTGGCGTCCTTCTTGGACATGCCCAGGTGTACGCGGAACATCTCGCCGAGCTGGTAGCCGACGGTCAGGACCGGGTTGAGCGAGGAGAGGGCGTCCTGGAAGATCATCGCGACCTTGCGGCCACGGATCTTGCGGCGCTCCTCCTCGGACATGGTGAGCATGTCCTTGCCGCGGAAGAGGATCTCTCCCTGCGGGATGCGGCCCGGCGGCATGTCGAGGATGCCCATGATCGCCTGGGCGGTCACGGACTTGCCGGAGCCTGACTCGCCGAGCACGGCCAGCGTCTCACCGGCGTCGACGGTGTAGTTGACACCGTTGACCGCCTTGGCGACACCCTCGCGGGTGTGGAACTCCACGTGCAGGTCCCGGACTTCGAGCAGCGGACCCTGGTGGTCCTCCTCGCCGCGAGGGGCGGGGACGTTCGCAGTTTTTTCCATGGTGGTCACGTACGCCTCCCTCAGCGCAGCTTGGGATCGAGGGCGTCGCGGACCGCGTCGCCGAGCATGATGAACGCCAGCACGGTGATGCTGACGAAGCCGGCCGGGAAGAGCAGCGGGTGCAGCGCCTCGCGGATCCGCCCCAGGGACTGGTTGATCATGACGCCCCAGGAGATGGTCGGCTCCTGGATACCGACACCGAGGAAGCTCAGCGTGGCCTCGGCCGAGATGATCACGCCGAGCGAGATGGTCGCCAGCACGATCAGCGGCGTCAGCGCGTTCGGCAGCACGTGCCGGAACATCAGCCGGCCGGTGGAGGCTCCGAGCGAGCGGGCGGCGGTCACGTAGTCGGACTGCTTGGTCTGCATGGCGGTGGACCGCATGATGCGGGCCATGCTCATCCAGCCGAGCACGGTGAGCGCGGTGAGCACACCCCAGATGCCGCCGATACGGAATCCGTCGTCGTCGCGGAAGCTGTTGAGGATCACGATGGCGCCGACCAGGAACGGAATGCCCATCACGATGTCGATGCCACGGGAGATGACCGCGTCGACCCACCGGCCGTAGAACCCGGCGACGAGGCCGAAGATCAGGGCGATGAGGGCCGATCCCGCAGTGGCGAGGACGCCGACGGTGATCGAGGTCCGGGTGCCGTAGATGGTACGGGCGTAGACGTCGCAGCCGCGGGCGTCGTAGCCGAACCAGGCGTCGGCGCTGGGCTTCTGCAACGAGCGGCCGAGCTCGCACAGCTGCGGGTCGGCGCTGGCGAACAGGGACGGGAACGCCGCCATCGCCACCAGCACCAGGATGATGCCGGAGGGGATCAGGAAGAGCGGCCGGCGAACGAGGTCGCGGACCGCGTCCTGGAGGAGGCTGCGCGGCTTGGCAAGCTCCTTCACGGGGGCCTTGGAGGCCTCGGCCGAGCCGGCCGGGGGCTCCTCGCCGGACGCCGGAGCGACGGAAGTCTTGGTTGCGTCACGCATAGCGAATCCTCGGGTCAAGCACGGCATAGAGCAGGTCCACGACGAGCGCCATCACCACGTAGACGATGACGAGAAGGGTCACGAAACCGACCAGCGCCGGTCCGTCCTCGATCTGGATCGCCTTGAAGAGGTTGTAGCCGACACCGGGGATGTTGAAGATCCGCTCGGTGACGATCGCGCCGCCCATGAGTGTTCCGAGGTCCGCGCCGAGGTACGTGACCACGGGGATCAGCGAGTTCCTCAGGACATGGATACCGGTGATGCGGGACGGGGAAAGGCCCTTCGCCTTGGCCGTGCGCACGTAGTCCATGCGCAGGTTCTCCGCGACGGAGGCCCGTGCGAGACGTGCGATGTAGGCGAGCGAGACGGAACCGAGCACGAGGCCGGGCAGAAGGTAACTGACGAAACCTTCGTTGGTCCCCGAGACGGGGAAAATGCCGGCCTTGACGCCCAGGAAGATCTGGCTGACCTGCCCGAGGACGAAGATCGGGACAGCGATGACGGTCAGCGTGGAGAGCAGGACAAGGTTGTCCAGGAACTTCCCGCGCCGCATGCCCGCCATCACACCGGCTGCGACACCGATGATCATTTCGAAGACGAAGGCGATACCGGCGATGCGGAGGGTCTCCGGCCACGCGTCGGCGATCATCTCGCTGATGGGACGGCCGCCACTGAGGCTCGTCCCGAAATCACCCTGGACCAGACCCGCGAGGTAGTAGCCGTAGCGGATCGGCAGGGGGTCGTCCAGGTGGTACTGCGCGGTCAGCGCAACTCTGATGCTTTCCGGAACAGGTCGCTCTCCGTACAGGTTCTGTACCGGATCGCCGCCCATGGCGGTGACGAGAGCGAAGACCAGAAAGGTGGTCCCGATGATGACCGGGAGCATCTGGAGCAGCCGTCTTGCGACGTAGCGGCCCATGGTTCCTCCTCGTGGGAACGACGGGGGGCGGATTGGGTCCGCCCCCCGTCGTCAGGCCCTAATTTTTGACTGCTGCGTCATGGAAGACGCAGGTCAGGACTTCTCGACCTTGGTGAGTTCAACCTGGTTGAACAGGTTCATCTCGACGTTCTTGACGTTGGTCGAGTGACCGAAGACGTTCTTGCCGAAGCGCAGCGGGATCACCGGCATGTCCTTGGCGAGGATGTCCTCGGCCTCCTGCCACTTCTTGATGGCCTCGGCCTCGGTCTTGGCCTCGCGGCCCTCCTGAACGAGACGGTCGAAGTCCTTGTTGCTGTAGCCGTAGTAGTTCGAGGAACCCTTGGAGCTGTACAGCGGGCCCAGGTAGTTCTCCATGGACGGGTAGTCCATGATCCAGCCCATGCGGAACATGCCGGAGAACTTCTTGTTCTCGACCTGCGTCAGCAGCTCGGCGAACTTCGGCACGGCCTGGCTCACGCACTTCAGACCCAGGTTCTTCTTCAGCTGGTCACACGTGGCGTTGACCCACTGCTCGTGACCGCCATCGGCGTTGTGGCCGATGTTGATCTTGTTGCCGTCGATGCCGCCGGCCTCGGCGAGCAGCTTCTTGGCGGCGGCCGGGTCGAACTTGCAGGCCTCGCCACAGGTGTCCTCGCGGTACCCGCCCACGACCGGGGAGACGAAGGAACGCGCGGAGGACTGCGAGTCCTGGAAGACGACCTTGATGATCTCGTCGCGGTCGATGGCCATCGAGATGGCCTTGCGCACGCGCGCGTCGCTGTACTTCTTGTCGTACGTCGGGAAGGCGACGAACTGGAAGGTGGACGCCGTCGACGTCTGGAAGCGGTCGCCGAGCTCGCCCGGAGCGGTACCCATGACCTCGGTCGGGATCTGGTCCACGATGTCGAGGTTGTTGGCGAGCAGGTCGTTGTACGCGGTGTTCTGGTCCTGGAAGATCCGGAACTCGACCGAGTCGACCTTCGGCTTGTCACCGAGCTTGTAGTCCTTGTAGGCCTTGACCTTCACGAACTTGTCGTGGTTCCACTTGCCGTCCATCTGGAACGGACCCTGGCCGATCGGGGCTTCCTCGTACGCCTTGAGGTCGGCGAGAGCCGCCTCCGGCATCGGGTAGAAGACCGTGTAGCCCAGGACCGACTTGTAGCCGGCGAACGGGGCCTTGAGGGTGACCTCGATGGTCTTGTCGTCGAGCGCCTTGAGGCCGGAGAGCTCCTTGGCCTTCGGCTCCGCGGCCTTCTTCGGGCCCTCCTCGCCGTCCGGGTCGACGGGGTTCATCTCGTCGTAGCCCTGGATGGTGTCGAAGAAGTAGTTGCCGTCGGCCGCGTTCGGGCCGTAGGCACCCCAGTTCCAGGCACCGACGTAGTCCTTGGCGGTGACGGGCTTGCCGTCGTGCCAGGTGGCGTCCTTGAGCTTGATCGTCCAGACCTTGTTGTCCGGGCTCTCGATGGACTCCGCCGCGGCCAGCACCGGCTGGTTCTTCGCGTCGAAGTCGACGAGCGGAGTGAACAGGCCCGAGAGGACCTGCGAGCCACCGGACTCGGTGGTCGACTGCGGGACGAGGCGCTTGGGCTCGGCGATGTTCATGCTGAACCCGCCGCCGGAGCTGCCCTTGTCCTTGTCATCGCTACCGCCACCGCCACAAGCGGTTGCGGCCAGGGCGACGACTATCGCGCACCCGACCATCTTGGAACCACGCATGGGTTCTCCTCCTCAAGAGTCCACTTTTGATCACTGCGAGAGGGGCACTGGTACGTCGCCGACACCCCTGACGGCGACGAGCAGTAACCCCGAAGTGTGCTCGTGAGTCGGCGCTCCCCACAGCGCGTGACCCATTGACCCGAGCTCAATGGAGCCAACTATTGAGTACGGCCGAGCCGTAAACCACACTTAAAGGGTCTCGGTTTGACAACATCACCGGCCCTCGGATGACCGAAATCCGGACAAAGTGATCCTAGACAGACGCCCGCGAAACGGACTGTTAACGCAACTTCCGGAGCACGACGGTCGCTATCCGGACATCGGGCCAGCAGCCGGACGCCCAAAAGGAGTTGCTCCGGGGCCGTGCTCATGCCGGTGACACTTCTCACGAAACAGGGGCGATAAACGACGAACGGCCCGGCCGTCGCGGTGCATCCACGACGGCCGGGCCGCATACGCGTTGACGGACCGCCAGCTTCCGGCCATCCGTTCCGGCGCGGTTTCGTCAGCTGTACAGACAGGCCGTGCTGGTGACCTGAGAGGTGTACTACGTCGTCACGTACCGCGAGGCGGCCACGTAACGCCAGCCGTTGCTGCTCGCGGCCTTGGCCCAGAAGGTCTGGTTGTGGGCGTACGTGCCGACGATCGAGTAGTTGGTGCCCGGGCCGCTGCGGATGTTGACGCCGGCCGTGGTGGTCACCTTGTACTTGCACCACTTTTCGGACGCGGCGGCCAAGGGCCCACTTCGAGGGCGGGAGGTCACAGCCTCTACCGGAACGCCCCATCTGGAAGGGGAGCAGCCCCTTCCCGGCCCGAAGACCCGGGCGCTGTGGCGGTGCCACAGCGCCCGGCACGGGGTACGTCAGCGCTTGGCGCGGGAGGCGGCGCGGCCGCGCTCCTTCTGGTCCAGGACGACCTTGCGGATACGCACGGTCTCCGGGGTCACCTCGATGCACTCGTCGTCGCGGCAGAACTCCAGGGACTGCTCCAGGGAGAGCTTGCGCGCGGGCACCACGTTCTCGGTGGTGTCCGCGGAAGCCGCACGCATGTTGGTGAGCTTCTTCTCCTTGGTGATGTTCACGTCCATGTCGTCGGCGCGCGAGTTCTCGCCGATGATCATGCCCTCGTAGACCTCCGTGGTGGCCTCGGTGAAGATGACACCGCGCTCCTGCAGGTTGACCATCGCGAACGGCGTCACGACGCCCGCGCGGTCCGCGACGAGAGAACCGTTGTGACGGGTGCGCAGATCGCCGAACCACGGCTCGTGGCCCTCGAACAGGGAGTGCGCGATGCCCGTACCGCGGGTCTGGGTCAGGAACTCCGTACGGAAGCCGATGAGGCCGCGGGACGGGACGATCCACTCCATGCGGACCCAGCCCGAACCGTGGTTCGTCATCGTCTCCATGCGGCCCTTACGGGTCGCCATGAGCTGCGTGATGGCACCGAGGTGCTCCTCGGGCGAGTCGATGGTCATGCGCTCGATCGGCTCGTACGTCTTGCCGTCGACCTGCTTGGTGACCACCTGGGGCTTGCCGACCGTCAGCTCGAAGCCCTCGCGGCGCATGGTCTCGATGAGGATGGCCAGGGCGAGCTCACCGCGGCCCTGCACCTCCCAGGCGTCCGGGCGCTCGGTCTCCAGGACGCGGAGCGAGACGTTACCGACGAGCTCGCGGTCCAGACGGTCCTTGATCTGCCGGGCGGTGACCTTGTGGCCCTTGCCGCCCTTGCCGACGAGCGGCGAGGTGTTGGCACCGATGGTCATCGAGATGGCCGGCTCGTCGACCGTGATCAGCGGCAGCGCGATCGGGTTCTCGGGGTCGGCCAGAGTCTCGCCGATCATGATGTCCGGGATACCGGCGATGGCACAGATGTCGCCCGGGCCGGCCTTCTCGGCGGGCTTGCGGGTGAGCGCCTCGGTCATCAGCAGCTCGGTGATGCGGACGTTGGACATCGTGCCGTCACGCTTGATCCACGCGACGGTCTGGCCCTTGCGCAGCTCGCCCTGCTCGACACGGCAGAGCGCGATACGGCCGAGGAAGTTGTCGGCGTCCAGGTTGGTGACATGTGCCTGGAGGGGGGCGTCGTCGTCGTACTCCGGGGCCGGGACCGCGGAGAGGATCGTGTTGAAGAACGGCTCCAGGTTGGAGCTGTCCTGCGGGGCGGTGCCGTCCTCGGGCTTGGTCAGCGAGGCGACGCCGTCACGGGCGCAGGCGTAGACGATCGGGAACTCGATCTGGTCCTCGTCGGCGTCGAGGTCCAGGAAGAGGTCGTACGTCTCGTCGATGACCTCGGCGATCCGGGAGTCCGGGCGGTCCGTCTTGTTGATGCAGAGGATGACCGGCAGCCGGGCCGTCAGCGCCTTGCGCAGCACGAAGCGGGTCTGCGGGAGCGGGCCCTCGGACGCGTCGACGAGCAGCACGACGGCGTCCACCATCGACAGGCCGCGCTCGACCTCACCGCCGAAGTCGGCGTGGCCGGGGGTGTCGATGATGTTGATCGTGATCGGGTCCCCACCCTCCTTGGGGTGGTACTTCACCGCCGTGTTCTTGGCGAGGATCGTGATGCCCTTCTCACGCTCCAGGTCGTTCGAGTCCATCATGCGATCGTCGAGGTGCTCGGCGGCGTGGGCGGCGAACGCTCCGGCCTGCTTGAGCATGGCGTCGACCAGCGTGGTCTTGCCGTGGTCGACGTGGGCGACGATGGCTACGTTACGGATGTCGTGGCGCGTGGGCATGGGTGGCTTGCGCTTCTCTCGGATCGTGGGATCAGGCGTCTCAGTCGGTCTTCGAGTCCTCGTACGCCCGCCGGGCGGCACGCCACGGCTCGTCCCATGGTACGGGCCTTGCGCGTGCCGGGCTTCCCGGGCCGATCCGCGCATGCGGTCTTCCCGTGTGATTCAACCGATATTCAGCCGGTGTCAAAGAACAGCTGCGGCCGTTGGGGGGCCGCGTGGGGGAGGGTGTGAGGAGGGTCGAACGGCCCGGGTCAGGGCGGTTACCACCTTGCCCGCCGGGGTCGCCGACGGGCAAGGGTTTTGAGCAGCATCTGAGCTTGCGCAAACCTTTGACCTGCTGTTTTCTCCGCTGACCTGCTGGTTCTTCCGGTGACCTGCTACTTCTTGCGATCTGCGGGGGAACCTGCCGCTTGCCGGTCCGTGAACCCGATGTCCTGGTAACGGGGGGCCGCGAAACCGAAGGCGCCGACGTTCGCCAGCTTCTTGTCCACCGCGACGAGTTGCGGTCGCTGGAAGAGCGGAATCGATCCGGCAGCGGCCCAGATCCGGGCGTCCGCCTGCTTCATCAGCTCCCGTGAGGCCTTCTCGTCGAGCTCGGCGACCGCCTGGTCGAAGAGCTGGTCGATGTGGTCGGTGCCGACCCGGGTGTAGTTCTGCTCGACGAGGAGCGACCCGTCGGTGGCCGGTTCCGGCTTGGCGTAGATCGGGCGTCCGTCGGTGGCCGGGTAGGCCGTGGCGGGCCAGGAGTAGAGCGCCAGGTCGTAGTCGCCGGAGGCGATGTGGTCCTTGAAGTAGCTCTCGTCGGGCACCTTGGTGATCTCCGTACCGATGCCGATCTTCTCCAGCATGGCCGCGATCCGCTCGCCCACGCCGCGCAGCGACTGCGAGCCGTCGCCGGACGGGAGCACGAAGCGCAGGGTCAGCGACTTGCCGTCCTTCCCGAGCGGCCCCTTGACCGAGGCGGGGGCGGGGGCCGCGGTGCCCAGGGGGGCGTACGCTCCGGCGGCTCCACCGGGCTGCTTGTCCTGGGCGGTGGCCTTGTCCTGGGCGGTGGCCTTGTCCTGGACGGTGGCCTGGTCCTGCGCGGTGACCTTCGAGGCGGCGTCGGCGGTGGTGCTGTCCTCGCTCACGGCGCTCGCCTGACGGAGCAGGGCGAGGCTCTGGGCGGCGGCGGCCCGGGACGGGGAGAGAGCGTGGGTGGCGGTGGAGGCGTCGGGAGCCCGGACGGGTCCGGCGCCCGGCTTGTTGTCCTGGCCGACGATGTAGAGGCCCTCGGCGCGGGAGGCGGCGCTGTCGTCGGAGCCGGCCGCGGCCCGGTCGGCCTTGTCCTCGTCCTTCTCGGTCTTGTCGGCAGCCTTCTTCTCCGCCTTCTCCTCGGTCTTGTCGGTCTTGTCGGTCTTCTTCTCGTCCGCCTCGGCCTTCTCCGTGTCGTCCTTGTCCGCGTCCTTCTTCTTGTCCTCGGCGTCCTTTTTCTCCGCCTCGCTGCCCGCCTTGGTGTCCTTCGGCTTCTCGGCCGCACCGCCCTGCGTCCACCCCGCGTCGGCCAGCAGGGCCTGGGCCTCCTTGGTGTTCTGGTCGCCGAGCGCCCCGCTGCCGTCCTTGTAACCGGGCTGTCCGGCCAGGGCCAGGTGGCTGCCGAGCGGCTTCGCCGGGAGCCCGAGCGGCTTCAGTACGGTCTCGGCGAGCTCCTGGCGGTCCAGGGCTCGGGCCACCGCCCGGCGGACCCGGTCGTCCGCGAGCGGGCCGGACTCGCCGTTCAGCGCGAGCTGGGTGTAGGCGGGCTCCAGGGACTTGCGTACGACGTATCCGCGCAGGGCCTTCTGCTCCGCCCCGTACGCGACGACGGCCTTGCGGTTCCTCTCCCGGGCGGCCTGGGCGATCTCCGCCTGCTCCTCGTCGGAGCCGTGGGCCAGGGCCCAGGAGCGCAGGGCTGCGGCGGGGGTGAGTTCGGCGCCCGGGCCGTGGGTGAGCGGCTGGCCGTTGCTGCCCTCGCGGAGGGCGAGGGCGATGCGGTTGGCGGTGGTGGCGTCGACGTCGGTGATGTGCACGGTGCCGTCGGCGAGGGCCTTGGTGCGGTCCGCGGGCGCGACGGCACGGAAGACGAGGCTGTCCAGCTTGGCCTTCTCGCCCCACCAGCGGGGGCTGCGGACGAGGGTGACGGTCCCCTTGGCCTTGCTCACGCCCTTGAGCTGGAAGGGTCCCGCGGTGTTCTTCAGGGCGGTGCGCGCGCCGTCGTTGAAGGTGTCCGGCGAGCCGGTGATCTCCTTCGGGTAGAGCGGCGAGAAGAGCGAGCGCCAGTCCGCGTACGGCTTGGCGAACGTGACCCTGACCTGGAGGTCGTCGGCTCCGCGCTCGATCTTCTCGATCCGCTCGTAGCCGGCGTTCCGGGCCGTCCAGAAGGCCGAGTCCTTGCCGCTGAGCGCCCGCCACTGGGCGACGAAGTCGGGGGCGCCGATCTCACGGCCGTCGCTCCAGACCGCCTGCTGGTTGAGCTTGTAGAGCACGACCTGCTTCGGCTCGCGCTCGATGATCTTGGCCGACTCCAGGTAGTCCGGGTTGAGCTTCGGCTGCCCGGCCGCGTCCATCGGGAAGAGCGTGGGCAGCAGGGCCCCGGTGATCTTGGTGGTGGCGCTGTCGGCGTCCGCCTGGAAGGCGTTGAGGGTGGCGGGCATCGCGTCGACGGCCCAGGTCACCGTCGATCCGTCGGCGACCCGGTCGCGGGCGGCGGGGGCGATGTCCTGCGGGACCCCCCGGGAAGACTCCTCGGCGCTGGAGCTGCACCCCGCCAGCGCGGGGATCGTGAGCACCCCCGCCGTGAGGAGCGCGAGCCAGCGGCGCTTTCGTACCGTCCCGCGCGGGACGCCGACGTGGGACATGGCTGATACCTCCGGGGCCGGCCCGGACCACCCCGTACCGGAATGGACCGGATAGTGCGTGCTTGGTGGCATTTGCAGTTGATCACACTGATTCCTGCCACCCACTGAAAGCGCCTCCGCGCGGGAGGCGGCGCCGACACGGCCGACGGGGACGACAAGCTCACCCGCCCGGAGGAACGTTCTGGCGCCACCGGGGCGCCCGCGGTGGCCCCGTCGACACCTCGACCGCTTCAGGGGCATTTATGGCCATAAACCAGCCAGGTTTCTCTGACGGGGCACTGAGTCAGGGCTGGGAGGGCATAAGCAACTCTCTACCCGAGGAGGTTGTGGTGAGCGACAGGACGGGGCTGGCCGCAGTGCTGGCGGCCGCAAGGGATGCCGCGCCGGTGAATTCTCTCGATGTCGTGGCGCGCGACCTGCGCACCCGGTTCGGTGCGCGGTACGTGTCGTTCCTCTTCGTGGACGTGGTCGGCAATCGCCTCCTGCGGGTCAACGATATGGCCGACGCCTCCCCGAAGGACCGGACCGAAAGGGTGCCCCTGGCCGGCAGCGGCATCTACGACAAGGTGCTGCGTTCCCAGAAGCTGATGCAGGTGGAGCAGGACGGAAAGGGCCGGCGCGTACTCGCTCCTGTGACCAACCGCGGTGACACCATCGGCGTGCTGGAGCTGTTTCTCGAAGCCGTCACCGAGGACGTGCTCGCACAGGTCGAGGAGGCCGCGCACGCGCTGGCGTACATCATCGTCGCCGACCGCCGCTTCACCGACCTCTACCACTGGGGAAACCGCACCACGCAGGTCAGCCTCGCGGCGGAGATCCAGCGCCAGCTCCTGCCCTCCGCCCCCTCCTGCGAAGCGGCGGAGTTCACCCTCGCCGGGGCCCTGGTTCCGGCCTGCGACATCGCCGGGGACACCTACGACTTCAGTCTCGACAACGGCGCCGTTCACCTGTCCGTCACCGACGCCATGGGCCACGACGTCAACGCCTCGCTCATCGCCACCCTCGTCGTGAACGCCTCGCGCGGCGCCCGCCGAGCCGGAGCGGAGCTCGCCGAGCAGGCCCGCCAGATGCATCAGGCCCTTCTCGATCACGGCAACAAGACGTTCGCCACCGGTCAGTTGCTCCGCATCGCCCTGGACGGGAGCCGCGCCCAGCTCGTCAACGCCGGCCACCCCGGACCGCTCCGGATGCGCGACGGCTCGGTCCAGGAGATCCCCCTGCGGGTCGACATGCCCTTCGGCTTCCCTCCGCAGGGTGCTTACCAGGTACAGGATCTCGACCTGCGCCCCGGTGACCGTATCCTCCTGTTCACCGACGGCGCACAGGAACGTGAAGCGGAGACGGTGGACCTGCCCGCGCTCTTGGCCCAGACCGCAGCCGAGCACCCGCGTGAGGTCGTCCGCACCCTGGTCACCGCGGTCGCCGACGCCCACGGCGGCCGCCCGCCCAGGGACGACGCCACCGTCCTGTGCCTGGACTGGCACGGCCCCCGGAGCGAGACCCGCCGACCGGACGCCTGAGTCGGCGCCGGTGCCGGTGCCTGAGCCGGTGCCGGTGCGGGCGCCGGGCAGCGTCAGCCGGAGGGGGTGGTTGCCGAAGGAGTGCGGGCGATACGCGTCAAGGCGGGAAAGTGCTCGGCCTTCCCGTTCGCCGCGTCGGTCGGGATAGGACGAGCGCGAGGCGGGGCGCCTGGGAACTACCCGTGCAGCGCCACCCGTTACCGGCCGGCCGCGCCCGCCTCCTCAGTGCGCCGCGAGCCTCTCCACCAGCCCGATGCCCCGCGCCAGCAGCTCCCGCTCCTCACCCGTGAGTTCCGACTCGATGGCCCGCGCGAGCCAGTCCGTCCTGCGCCCCCGCTCCTCCTCCAGCAGCGTCTGCCCGGCGGTGGAGAGTTCGACCAGGCTCTTGCGGCCGTCGGTCGGGTGAGCACGACGGGTGATCAGGCCCTGGTCCATGAGCAGGCCGACGGCCCGGGCCATGGACTGCGGGCGGACCCGCTGGTCGGCGGCGAGTTCGCTGGTCGTCATCGCACCGCTGCGGTCCAGCGCGCCGAGGACGGCCACCTGGCCGAGCGGCATCTGGTCCTCGAGCTTCACGCGCCGGGTGAGCTTGCCCATCGCCGTGCGCAGTTCGGCCGCGACGGCGGCGGATTCCGGTTGGGACATACCGAATTTTAACGCGGGCGCGCTGGACAGCCGCCCGCCGTTCACACAGCAGAACTGCGCAGTCCACCTGCACAGCAAAGCTAAACAGCACAGCTGAACAGCATTGCTGTAGAGTCTACGGAGCCGGGCCCCGCGCCACCGTCGCCGCAGCCGAACCCGGCGGAACACATGCGACAACGGGAGGGCATCCCATGACCGCCATCACCTCCGTCACCGGCCGCACCGTCCTCGACAGCAGGGGCAACCCCACCGTCGAAGTGGACGTGGAACTGGCCGACGGGTCCATCGGCCGGGCCGCAGTCCCCTCCGGCGCCTCCACCGGCGCCCGCGAGGCCGTCGAGCTCCGCGACGGCGACCCGGCCCGCTGGCACGGCAAGGGCGTCGACCAGGCCGTACGCAACGTGAATACGGAGCTGGCCGCCGCCGCCACCGGGCGCGAGGCCGAGGACCAGGCCGGCCTCGACGCCGTTCTCGTCGCCGTCGACGGCACCCCCACCAAGTCCCGGCTCGGCGCCAACGCGATCCTCGGGGTCTCCCTGGCCGCCGCGAAGGCCGCGGCCGCCGCCCACCGCCTGCCGCTCTACCGCTACCTCGGCGGTTCCGACGCCCGACTGCTGCCCGTACCGATGATGAACATCGTCAACGGGGGCGCGCACGCCGACAATCCGCTGGACTTCCAGGAGTTCATGATCGCGCCGATCGGTGCGGAGACCTTCGCCGAGGCCGTACGCATGGGGTCGGAGGTCTTCCACACCCTGCGCCGCGACCTCCTCGCCGCCGGGCACTCCACCGGCGTGGGCGACGAGGGCGGTTTCGCGCCCTCCCTGCGCACCGCCGAGGAGGCCCTCGACTTCGTGGTGGCCGCCGTCGAACGCACCGGGTACCGGCCGGGCACCGACATCGGCCTGGTCATGGACCCCGCCACGTCCGAGTTCTTCCGCGACGGCGTCTACGACTACACCGGGGAGGGCGTACGCCGCACCCCCGCCGAACAGGCCGACTACCTGGTCAAGTTGATCGACGCCTACCCCATCGTGTCGATCGAGGACCCCATGGCCGAGGACGACCTCCCGGGGTGGCGGGACCTGACCGCCCGCGTCGGCGCGCGCTGCCAGCTCACCGGTGACGACGTCTTCTGCACCAACGAGGCCATCCTGCGCGAGGGCATCGGCTCCGGCGTCGCCAACTCCGTTCTGGTGAAGGTCAATCAGATCGGCACCCTGACGGAGGCCCTCGCCACCGTCAACACCGCCCACCGGGCCGGCTACACCGTCGTCATGTCCCACCGGTCGGGAGAGACCGAGGACACGACCATCGCGGACCTGGCGGTGGCCACCGGCTGCGGTCAGATCAAGACCGGTTCGCTGTCCCGTTCCGACCGCACCGCCAAGTACAACCAGCTCATCCGCATCGAGGAGCAGTTGGGGAGCAGCGCTCAGTACGCGGGCGCGCAGGTGTTGCGGGCCGGCACAGCAGCGAGCTGAACGGCCGAAGGGGCCGGGAGCTCGCGCTCCCGGCCCCTTCCTCATCGTGCTGCGTGGTTCAGTTGCCGATGCCGGAGCTGCCCACGCCCGAGTTGCCGATGCCGTGGCTCCCGAGGCCCGTGTTGCCGAGACCCGCGTTGCCGATGCCGCCGTTCTCGATGCCCGCGTTGCCCAGACCCCAGTTGGCGATCCCGGCGTTGCCCAGACCCGAGTTGGCGATGCCCGCGTTGCCGGCGCCGGAGTTTTCGATGCCGGCGTTGCCCAGGCCCCAGTTGGCGATGCCCGCGTTGCCGGCGCCGCCGTTGTGGAGGCCCGCGCTCCCGACGCCCGTGTTGCCGATCCCGGAGCTGCCCACGCTGTCGGCGCTCGCCGTACCGGCGCCGCAGAGGGCCAGAGCGGCGGCGGCACCGAGCGCGGTCGTCACACGGATAAGGGTCGTGCGCATCGTGGCATACCTCCCATTTAGGAAATCTTGCTGCTATCCCTAGCACGCGGCCGGGCAGGATACGGGGATGACCGCCGGAAGCCGCCGTACGCTCACCGGCCCGAGTGATTCCTACGGCCCGTCCGGCGGGTCAGGGCGGGGCGCCGCGGGGTCCGGCCACCCGCCGACGACGGCGTCCACCGCTTCCATCGTGCGGTCCACGACGTCCCAGTCATGTACGGAGGGGTGTCCGGTGAACAGCCCGCCGAACCCGGCGGCCGCAGCCGTGCCGGACTCATTGACAGCCGGCCGCCCCGCTGTCACCGTCTCGTCTGACGGCGGCAGTCCCCGGACCCACCCCCGCGCCATGGGCCCACCCCCGCGCCATGGGCCCACCCCCGCGCCATGGGCCCACCGCACCCCCTCCCCCACCCCGCGCCCCCTCCCCCACCCCTCGGCCGCCGTGGAGTGGGAGCGCTCCCAGAGAAGGGCCGCACTCGTGAGAAGACTCCTCCGTACGCTCGCCGCCTCCGCGTTCGCCTGTCTGCTCCTCCCCCTCGGCGCCGGGCCGGGCAACGCCACCGCACCCACCACCGCCGCAGCCCAGGCCGACCCCATCGGCATGACCAGCGGTTTCTACACCGACCCCTCCTCCGGCCCCGCCGCCTGGGCCGCCGCGAACCCCGGCGACGGGCGGGCCGCCGCCATCCGCGACAACATCGCATCGCGCCCCATGGCCCGCTGGTTCGGTGCCTGGAGCGGGGACATCGGGGCCGCCGTCGGCTCGTACGTGGGCGCCGCCGACGCCGCCGACAAGCTGCCCCTGCTCATCGCGTACAACATCCCCGGCCGCGACGCCTGCGGCGGCCACTCCGGCGGTGGTGCGGGCACCCCGGCCGCGTACCAGGCCTGGATCTCCGCCTTCGCCTCGGCCATCGGCTCGCGCCCCGCGCTCGTGGTGATCGAGCCCGATTCGCTCGGCGACTTCAGCTGCCTGAGCCAGGCCCGGATCGCTGAGCGCAACGGGATGCTCCGGGGCGCCCTGGCCCAGTTCCGCGACCGCGCGCCCAACACCTGGACCTACCTGGACGCCGGAAACCCGGCCTGGATCGGCGCGGCCACCATGGCCCAGCACCTCGACGGCGCCGGTGCCCGCGAGGCGCACGGCTTCTCGCTGAACATCTCGAACTACTTCACCACCGGCGAGAACACCGCCTACGGCAACGCCATCAGCTCGGCGCTGTCCGCGTCCTACGGCTACACGAAGCCGTACGTCGTCGACACCAGCCGCAACGGCAACGGGGCGAACGGCGGGTGGTGCAATCCCGGCGGACGCCGGATCGGGGCCGTCAGTCAGACGGGCGGCGGGGGCGGCGCCGAGATGCTGCTCTGGCTGAAGACCCCCGGGGAATCCGACGGCGACTGCGGGGTCGGCGGCGGTTCGGCGGCGGGGCAGTTCCTGCCGGAGGTGGCGTACAAGATGATCTTCGGGTACTGAGGACCCGGACGGCGGCGGCGGGTGGCGGGGCCTGGTCCGGACAGGAGGTCGGGCGGAAAGCTGCCGCCTGCCGCATGAGTGCGGCCACCCTGCGAGTCAGGGTGGCCGCACCATGGTTTCTCTGGTTCTTCTAGTTCTTCTGGTTCTTCTGGGACCTGATGATCACGAGGACCGTGAGCGCGCCGCAGGCCAGGCCCGCGAGTGCCCAAGGGACGCTCGGGCTACCGCCATTGAGGTGGTAGCCGATGGTGCAGAAGATGAGCGTCTCGATCAGGACGATGACCAGCCACCAGCGTCTTCCTGGCATCCCGCCCCTCCTTTCGGTTCATGAGATGAGGAGGTGCCGCGCTTCTCTAGGAGAACCGCAGTTTGCAGTGTTTGTTGGTGCAGTAGGCGCGGAACTTGGTGGTGTAGCGCTTGTGGCCGGACAGCCCGGGCCCCTGCTTGTTGCGGTGGTACGACACGGTGATGGCGTAGCGCTCCTGGTAGCCGCAGACCGGGAGGATCTTGAACGCGCAGACCTGGGCCATACCGCTGTCCCCCCACTCGTGGTAGGTGGCCGTTTTCTTGTTGCGGGACGGGCCATGGAACTGGATCGACCAGCCGAGCCCCGCTGCGAGTCCGTTCACATCGCTGCTGGACCACCCCTTGGAGCTCTTGATGTACCCCTTCTTGTCCAGGCAGAACTCGGCCTGGAGCGTGGACGTGCCCAGCTGGATCTTCACGGCACCCTCGTACAGGCGGTACGTCTTGGAGACGGTCTTGCACGAGGTCTTGGCCGTCCCCCCGTTGTCGAAGAGGTTGACGGGGTCGGCGCACACGTAGTCGTAGGCGCTGCAACTCCCCCCGGCGATGGGGTCGACGCTCAGGAAGCGGCCGGTGGACGGGGAGTAGAGACGTACGCCCATGAGCAGAGTTCCGGTCGGGGTCTCGGCGGAGCGCTGGAACCCGCCCAGCCATCCGTAGCGGCCGGCCGGCGAGGAACCCTGGGGGTTGCCGTACTCGTCGGAGTCGAGCACGACAGGGCTTTCGGAGGTTTTCAGGGGAAGCTGGACGCGGATGTCACCGTGGAGATTGGTGAGCATGAGCACGGTCGCGCCGGTCTCGTCGGTGACCGCGGCCAGAGCGCCGTTCAGCGAACTGACGTGGCGTGAGATGGCTCCCGTGCCGTTCTCCGCGATCCAGCTGGGGCTGTCACCGTCGCCTCCGTAGTGGTTGAGCTTGGAGCCGGTCCGGGTCCAGGTGCCGCCGCTCTCGGTCTCGGTGGTCCAGCCGCGGAAGCGGAAGGCCGAGTCGAGCTGCCAGGTCTGGCGCTCGGTGCCGGCGGTCTGCCGCCGGACAAGATCGTTGACGTAGTAGTCGATCTTGGCTCCGGGCAGGGCCGTGGTACGGCCGTACGCGTCGTAGGTGTGGCCGGCGTCGGTGAGACGGTCGGCGCTGTCGTAGGCGTGGGTGGTGGTAGTGGTTTCTCCGGCCGTCGCACACGCGGGGCCGGCCTCGCCGACCGTGGTGGCGAGCTTGGTGCGGTTGCTGCGCTTGTCGAGGGAGTACGCGCGACGGGTGCAGACCGAGTCGGTCGTCTCCTGCGCCGCCGTCAGCCGGCCGACACCGTCGTAGGTGTAGTCGCGGCTGCTGCTCCCGCCGACGCGGTTGCTGACCTTCCCATGGGCGGTGTGGGCGACCGCGTCGGAGTAGACGGTGACGTCATCGCTGGTACGGGTGTAGGTCTGGCTGACCGCTGTGCCGAGGGTGTTCTCCGTCCGGCGAAGTGTGTATCCGCCCGGCAGTTGCTCGGTTTCGATCGACCCCTCGGCGTTGTACGTGGCCGCGAACGTGCCGGCGACGGAGTCGACGACCTTGGTGGCCAGACCGCGCGGCTCGGCCGCCGTGTCGTACGTGTACGTGCGGGTCGACGGTGCTGTGTCGGTGACGGTCAGGGGGCGGTCCAGCCCGTCGTAGGCCGTTCTCGTGACGCCGCCATCCGCATCGGTGTAGGAGATCAGCCGGCCCAGCTTGTCGTACTGCTTGGTGATGGTTCCCCCCGTGGGGGAAGTGACGGTGACCGGCTCTCCGCTCGCGGGATCGTAGGACATGGTGCTCGTCGGCACGGACTCGCCGAGGCCGCCGCTCACCGTCGCGGTGGTCTGGCGCCCTGCCGCGTCGAACTCCAGTGAGAGCGTGCGGGTCACCCCGTTGGCCGTGTCGATGAGCTTGGCCTGCTGACCGTAGAGGCCGTACTCCATCGTGGAGTCCTCGAGCTTGGCGGGGTTGCTGCCGCCACCGACGATGTCCCCCGCCGGGCCGGTCCAGCACAGTTGGTCGGCCCACTCGGGGCGTCCCTTGCACCATCCGGTGCCGGTGGCCGACCAGTACTCGACGACCTTGGAGACCGCGTCCGCACCCGTGCCACCGGGAGGCTGGATTCCCGTGACCTGGCCCGCGGCGTTGTACTGGGCACTGCTCACCAGGCCGAGGCCGCCCGGGTCCTGGACAGTCAGGGTGGGGATGCCCTTCGCCCAGTCGTACTGGGTGGCATTCAGCCGCTTCTCACCCATGACCGAGTAGTGGTCACGGACGCGGACCCCTCTGATCGTGAGGGTGACCTGATTGCTGACCGCGGCGCTCCCGTCGGTGGGCCTGCCCTCGTCGAACTCCGTCACCGTCCAGACACGGGCGGGGACCGAGCTGTTCGCCGGGATCAGAACGGTGTTGCCGTCCTTGAGGTCCTTGGTCAGATCGATACGGTGCAGAGGCCCGAACGTCTCGGTCTCCCGCATGCCGGTCGGGTCGTACACCGAGCTGGTCGACAGCAGGTGCGCCCGCTCGGCCGAGGACCGTGAGTCGATGCCGAGATCCGTCAGCGTGGCCCGCTCGGCGGCTGTGGTGCCCAGGGCGAGCGTCCGGTTCGCGGGGGTCAGTTCGCGGACGGTGTTCCCGAACCGGTCGTACTCGGTGGTGGAGATGTGCCCGCCGGGCTCGGCGACGTTCACCGACTGTCCGGAAGCGTCCATGTAGTGCACCGTGGCACGCTTGTACCCCGACGCGGCGAGATTTCCGCCGGAATGGGAGGCGGGTACGGCGTCGGACGGGAAGACGGCGGTGGCGTCCACGGGGAGCGCGCTCTGCCCCCACTTCTTGACGTCCGCGGAGCCCAGGCCGTACGGAGCGCTCGCCCCGGTGAGCGGAACGCCGTAGACGACCGACGTGGACGCCGTTCCCTGCTGCTGGTCGACGGTGCCCGGGACGAGGGTCGGCCGGGACACCTTGAGGAGCATGCCGTCGCCGGGCAGTGAGCCGGAGCCCGCATTGCCGTAGGTGAAGGTGAAGGGCAGCGTTCCTGCGGGCTGGGCCCACGTCACTCGGCCGGCCCAGTAGGCGTACTGGTTCAGCCCGGCCCTGCTGAGCCGGGGGTCCCAGACCTGGCGGAGGCTTCCGTTGGTGTCGTAACGGTAGGCCGTCACGGCTGTCGCGGTTCCGGAAGCGGCGCCCGGAGCGGTTGCCCACAGGCGCAGTTCGCGGACCTGGCCCGCGAAGTCACCGAACTGCTCGTCGGTCTGCGTCCCGGTCGCGGTGGTCGTGGTCGCGTAGACAAATTCCAGGACGCGGCAGCCCTTGGTGGAAGGAGTCGCCTCGCAGGCTGCCGCTGTCACGGCGGAGGTGGGGGCGATGATCCTCCTGGGCCGGGCGAGTTGCTTGCCGTTCACGGTCACGGACTCGGACACCGTGGTGGTCGTGGTGTGCGTCAGCCCCTTCAGAAGGGTGCTGGACACCTGCCAGGTCGACGCGGCCGGAGCGGCCTTGGTGAACGTGGTGACCGTGCCCTCGGTGTCGGACAGGGTGAAGGAGGCGTCGAAACGGCCGGTGAGGGTGAGGTGTTGCGAGCCGGGCTCGGGAAGCCATCCCGTCCTGGCCGCGTTACTGGTGAAGGCGATCGCCTTGCCGTCGGAGAGAACGACGTCCAGCGCGGTGTCGGAAACCTTGCGGATGTGGCCGAAGACGGACTCGGACAGTTCGGCGGTGGTGCCCGTCACCCACTCCTTTCCGAAGATCGGAGCCTGTCCTTCGAGCTTCGCGCCTCCGTCCGGGTCCCGGGAAGAGGCGCTGCGCGTCACGGTCATGCCGAAGAACGAGGCATCCGTGGCGGAGAGGCTGTAGTCGCCGGTGAGGAGGTTGACCGACCCCGGCCCGATCTCCTCGGTCGCCGCGCCGGAGGCGTTCCGGTCCACGGTGACGGTGATGGGGTCGGTACTGCTGGTCGCGTTGTCGGGGCCGGTGAAGTCGGCCTTGATCTGTACGGAGCCGTCCGGGTCGACCGTGTCGGTCGCGTTCCAGACCAGCGGTGCGTTCTTCCCGCTGACGAGCGGAACCGGCCACGCGGTGATCACGCTGCCCTGGGAGAAGACGTCCTTGAGCGGCATTCTCACCCAGGGATCGGCATCCGAACGGCGCCACGAGAAGGACACCGCGTTGTACTTGGCGGCGTCGGCCTCGGCGACCAGCGGAAGCCGACGCGCGGTGCGCTCCCCCGCCTCGGGCTGCGCGATGCCGCCCGGGCCGGCGTGGAAGGCGTACTCGATCGCTTCGGACTTGTTGTCGGCCTTGTCGACCTGACGTACCTGAAGGACGTGCGTGCCGTCCTTCGGCGGGGTCACACTGATCGCTCTGGCGGCGGTGGAGCCACCGGTGACGACCTTCGTCCAGGTCACCTCGTCCAGGGTCCACTCCAGCCAGTTGTGGTCGGTGGCGTTCGGGGTGATGGTGAAGGTTCCGGCCTGGCCGGCGCCTTTGACCCACTTGTCCGACGGGTAGTCGGTCGAGACGATCTTCGTGGGGGCGGAGGGGGCGGCGGTGTCGACCGTGAAGGTCTTCCACTCCGACCAGCCCAGGTTGTAGTGCGTCCCGTCGTAGGGGCTGCTGCGGAACTTGTACGTCTTGCCGTTGACCAGCACCCCGGCCGGGACGGTCACCGGGGCAGGCTGCCCGGACGGGACGAACGCCGAGCGCAGGACGTCGCCGACCTGGGTGTTGGTGGCGTTGTCGAAGATCTGGTAGGCGCCCTGGATCTTGTCACCGTTGGGGTCCACGAACGTGTCCCGCAGGCTGGGGCGCACGGTGTTGACCATGTACGCGCCGCCGTAGGAGAAGAACGGCGGACCCGCCTCCTGCTTCGTGCCGGTCTGCGGCCGGTGGTTGTAGGTCACCGTGAGCTTGGGCGGGTTCTTCGCGGCGTTGGCGGAGTTGACCCGCTTCCACTGCGGCACCGACGTCTCGCTCGTGGCCCGCAGACCCATGTTCGACCGGGCCGCCTTGGCGGAGGCCCACTCCTGAGCCAGGGTCGTCACATTCGCGTTGATCCACCCGGCCGGAGCCGAGGCACAAGCCGTGTTGCCCCTGGTCTCGGTGGAGGTGGCCTTCACCGCGTTCCACGCCGGCTGCGCGGTCCACCGCGAGGAGGTGGAGGCGGCGCCGGTGGCCCAGACTTCCCACGACTGCGGCTTGCAGTCGGTGTTGCCGGAGTGGAAGTTCCACAGGGAGAGCCTGGCGTCGGTCACCAAGGCGTCCGCGATCGGTGCGGTGTTCCAGGAGATGAACGAACGAGCCGTACGGGGCGTGCCGTTGGCGTTCGTCGTGCCCGGGTTGCCGAGGTCCAGCTCGACATCGGTGGACCAGTCACGGGTCTCGCCCTGCTGAACGTAGGTGTCGAAGACGTTGGAGAGCGCCGAGGTGGAGGGGTCCACGGTGACCGGGTACTTGGTCTTCGGATCGGCGAGGAACGTCGCGTCGGGGGTGACGACCAGGTCGACCCCGTCGTCGTTCTTCACGGCCTTCATCGCCACCGGCACCCGGCGGGTGTGCTCACCGGAGACCTCGTCCACGGTGGCGTCCCACATCACCGGCGCCGGCATGACAGCCGTCTTCTTGTTCTTCTCGTCCGTGAACACCACGCTGCCGTCGGCCTGCTGCTCGACGTCCAGGCCCTTGGCCTTCAGCGGCAGGGTGTAGGTGTAGCCGTCGGTCGTGGGCCGCTGCTTGATCTCGACGTACTGCTCGAAGCCGGTACGGGTCGCCTCGACGACCACGTCCGCACCGGGCACGGCGTTCACATACTCCGCACGCGTGCCGTCCAGCTTCGGCGCGGGCAGAGCGCCCTTCCACTGGAGGGCGATCTGCTCGTCACCCTCGCCGAGCGTCACCAGGTCGGCGGCCTTGGCCGACTGCGCCGCCTTCAGCGAGGCAGGCGGAGTACCGGTGCGGCCGGAGAGCTTCAGCCCCTCCGGGTGCGCCTTCGGCTCCACCGAACCGTCCGCCTGAGCCACCAGATGCAGATCGACGTCCCGCCACCCACCCGTGGCCTCGTCCTCGAAACGGACCGGACCCGCCGTCAACTCCGTGGTCAGCGAACCATCCTTGTTCGCCCACGTCGTGGAGGTCTCCGTACGCTCCGACAACGCCTCCACCCGCTTGCCCGACAACCGGGCGGCCACCCGGGCCGACCGGATGTCCGCGGCCTGCGTGGCAGCAGCCGGCTTCTCCGCAGCGGTCGGCTCCTGGCGCTGGCCGGCGGCCACCGTACTTCCATCGAGCAACGTGACGGACAGCGCCAGGACCAGACTCCCCGCCAGATGGCGAAGACTCCCCCCGGACCACAAACGCCCATGCTTCTCGGGCGCAGATATAGGCACCGCGATGCCCCCCTCAGCCTATCAACACATTCTCATCACTTATGTGATGAGAACATGAAGGTACTGGAAAGGCGGAGCGGATCCCTCTAGAGGGAGGGAGTGATCGACTCCGAGGTTCCTCCCCATCCTGTGACGTGCGTCTCCTTGGCGCCGAGGGCGGTGGACCTTCGCTGTCGGCTTCATCTGGATCTCCCGGAGCCGCCCGACACTCCCGGGCCGTTGGAGGAGTCCGCGAAGAAATTCGGGGAGCATGTCGAGAACCCGCGCCCGGCTCCGTCCCCGTGGTGGAAGCAGCCGCAAGGTGACCACGAAGCGGCCCCGACAGAGGAGAAACCCATGGCCAAGTACCTGCTGCTCAAGCACTACCGAGGCGCTCCGGAGGCCGTCAACGACGTGCCCATGGACCGGTGGGCGCCGGAGGAGGTCGCGGCGCACATCCAGTACATGAACGACTTCGCCGCCCGGCTGGAGAAGAACGGCGAGTTCGTCGATGGGCAGGCGCTCGCGCCGGAAGGCGCCTGGGTGCGGTACGACGGTGAAGGGCGGCCGCCGGTGACGGACGGGCCGTTCGCCGAGACCAAGGACCTGATCGCCGGATGGATGATCATCGACGTGGACTCGTACGAACGAGCCGTCGAGCTGGCCGGTGAGCTGTCGGCCGCTCCGGGCGCGGGCGGGAAGCCGATTCACGAGTGGCTGGAGCTGCGGCCGTTCCTGACGGCGCCGCCGACCATCGCGGAGTGACCTCACCGATGGACGAGCTACTGCTCCGGAGCATCGTCCCGGGCGTGCTCGGGGTCCTCGTCCGCCGCGGAGCCGACTTCGCGGCGGCCGAGGACGCCGTCCAGGACGCGCTGATCGAGGCGGTCCGGGCCTGGCCCGGCGGCCCGCCGCGCGACCCGAAGGCGTGGCTGGTCACCGTGGCCTGGCGGCGGTTCCTCGACGCGACCCGGGCGGAGTCCGCCCGGCGGCGGCGGGAGGACGCGGTGGAGGAGGAGCCGGCTCCCGGGCCTGCCTCCGGCACGGACGACACGCTCCAGCTCTACTTCCTCTGCGCGCATCCTTCGCTGACGCCGTCGTCCGCTGTCGCGCTCACGCTACGGGCCGTCGGCGGGCTCACCACGCGGCAGATCGCGCAGGCCTATCTGGTGCCAGAGGCGACCATGGCGCAGAGGAGCAGCCGGGCCAAGCGCACGGTCTCCGGCGTGCCGTTCGACCGGCCCGGCGATGTCTCCACCGTGCTGCGCGTCCTCTACCTGGTCTTCAACGAGGGCTACTCCGGTGACCTCGATCTCGCCGCCGAGGCCATCCGGCTCACCCGGCAGCTCGCGGCCGCGATCGACCATCCGGAGGTGGCCGGACTGCTCGCTCTGATGCTGCTCCACCACGCCCGGCGGGCCGCGCGCACCGGACCCGACGGCAGCCTGGTCCAGCTCGCAGAGCAGGACCGGAGCCGGTGGGACACGGTGGCGATCGCCGAAGGTGTGGAGATCCTTCAGGCGGCGCTGGCCCGGGACCGGCTCGGCGAGTACCAGGCCCAGGCCGCCGTCGCCGCGCTCCATGCCGACGCGCCCACCGCCTGGGAGACCGACTGGGTGCAGATCGCCGAGTGGTACGACGAGCTCGCGGGCCTGACCGACAGCCCGGTCGTCCGGCTCAACCGGGCGGTGGCCGTCGGTGAGGCGGACGGGCCGCGCGCCGGGCTCGCCGCCCTCGCGGAGCTGGACGGTGCGCTGCCCCGGTACGCGGCGGTGGCGGCGTACCTCCACGAGCGCGACGGCGACCTGGAGCGGGCGGCGCAGCTCTACGCCGAGGCCGCCCGCAAGGCCCCGAACCTCGCCGAACGCGACCACCTGACCCGCCAGGCGGCCCGGCTCAACTCCCGCCCACGGCAGTGATGTTCTCCGGTGTCGCACGCCTCAGCCGTCGGACAGGGCACCCTTGAGCAGGGGGAGCAGGCGGCCCCAGTGGCGCCGCAGTCCTGCCGGGTCGAAGGCGTCCGTGTCGGACATGGTGAACCCGTGAACCGTGCCGGGATAGATCTCGGAGGTGTGGTCGATGCCAGCCGCGTCCAGGGTCTCGTTCAGCTCGCGCAGGGCCTCGGGTGTCAGGTCGCTCCCGGCGTGGCCGAAGTGGGCCTGCGCGGTGATCCCGGCGAGGGCGTCGGGCCCGTCGGAGCCCACGGGGGCGTGGAACGCGGCGAGCGCGGCCACCTGTCCCGGGTGGGCCGCGGCGGTGCGTGTCGCCAGGAGGCCGCCGAAGCAGTAGCCGGTGACCGCGACCGGGCCGGCGGCGACCTCGGGCCGGGTGGTGAGAAACCTGAGGAAGGCGTCGGCGTCGCGCAGGGTGCGTTCGGCGGTGTGCTCCTGGATCAGGGGCATCAGCCGGTCGAGGACGGCGGACCGGTCCTCGCCCCCGATGTACGCGGGAAGGTCGGTCACCGGTGAGGGGCCGTGCCGGTAGAAGAAGTTGGGGACGAGCACGTGATACCCGTGCCCGGCCAGTTCGGCGGCCATCTCCCGCAGTACGGGCCGGATACCGAAGCCGTCCGGGTACATCAGCACCCCTGGGTGCCGCTCCCCGCCGTCGGGGAAGGCGGCGAAGGCGTCCGCCCGGCCGTCCGCGGTGGGGATGTGCAGAGTCTCGGTCTGGGGGGGCATGCGTTCTCTCCTGTCGTGGCTGACGTCGTGAGCTGCGGTCGGCACGACAGGAGGCGGGGCCCGCGCGGCGCTCAGAGCGGCGCCGGGTAACCGATCGGTGAGTGGCGCGAGGCCGTCCCGGTAGTCATCGCCGCCAACGTAGCCCACCGGGCAGAACCGGTGCCACCGAGGTGATCGGGCCGTCAGGGTGTGGGACTCAGGGGTTTCGCGTCCCGTCCGTCACCCGATCCAGCCCGTAGTAGTCCGCCACGCACCCGCCCGGCCAGTAGTTGGCGCCTCCCCGGCCGAACGGCTCCAGCATGGCGCTGACGACGAGCCGTTCGTACGGCATCACCCGCTCACCGTCCGCCGCCCCCTGCCGCAGCCGCCGGTCCTGCGCGTCCCACTTCTCCGCCCGGGCCCGCATGTTCGTGTCCAGGTTGAGCAGCGAGACGGCCGGGCCGGCGCAGACCAGGACGCAGAGTGCGGCGCACACGGCCTTCGCCGGGGCCGTACGCCGTACGTGCTGCCGCACCGCGAGGCCCACCAGCGCCCCGGCCGCGACGAGGAGGACCACGTACAGCAGGAGGTAGTCGTTCCACAGGCGGTTGGCGCTCGGGTCGCTCACCCGGTCTCGGAACACCGGGTACGCGATCACCGTGCACAGGTAGCCGGAGAGCAGGAGGGTCAGCAGACCGGCCCAGGCGAGCAGCGGCCAGTGGGCCGGAGGGCGGGGCGTGCGGCCGTCCCGGCGTTCGCCGAGCAGGCCCAGCAGTACGCCGACGGTGACCGCGCCGACGTACTGCCAGGTAGTGACCACCGTGACGGTGATCTCCGCGAAGTGCCGCAGGGAGGCGGCGAGCGAGTCGGGGGCGAGCAGCGACGTGGTCTGTGCCCCGAACCGTTCACGGCGGTGGATCGAGCCGGGTGAGGTGATCAGGACGAGTCCGCCCGCCGCCGTTCCGGCAAGGCCCGCCACGCACCACCGGCGCGCGAACGCCCGTGCGGTGGCCGGGATGAGACGGCCGCTCAGGAGCAGCGTGGCCAGCAGCACCAGCACCATCACGACCGTCGTCTCCTCCGAGAGGGTGGCGATGAAGGCGCCCCCGAGCAGCGCGACGGCGAGGGCGGCCCCCCTGCCCCGGCGCGTACGGGCGATCAGCAGCGGGATCAGGGCGGCGCAGGCCAGGACCGGTGGCAGGGTGTGCGAGACCGAGGCGGCGGGCCAGTAGAACGTCTTGTACGTGTTCGGCGTGACGAAGAGGAAGAGCGCGGTCACCATCGCCGCGACCAGCAGCGGCAGCCCGCGCGGCACGGTGATGCCGCCCCGGCGCAGCGCCAGCGCCGTCACCGCCCACAGGACCGCGAGCACCAGCACGCCGCTGATGACCGGGAACCACTGGTGCCCGGCGACCTGGAACTTCGCGTAGGCGCCGACCAGCAGGGCGTTGGCGACGCGTCCGTTGTCGTCGAGGTAGAACGTGCCGACCAGGCCCGTGATGCCGTCTTCCCGTACGGCGGGGAGGAAGCACCAGTCGTCGGCGCTGGGCCGCACCCACCGGCCGAACCAGGAGGCGGCTGCGAGCAGGGCGAGGGGCGGGAGCGCGAGGGCGCTCACCCAGAGGGCGGTCCGGGTCCCGTGAGGGTGTTCCGGTCTCCTCCCCGGGGCTCCGCCTCTCTCCGCCGGCTCGTCCGACACGGCAGTCTCCCGGGCGCTGTCGGCCATCACGATCCTTTGTCCACCTGTTCACCGGTCCTCGGAGGAGCGCACGGAGGTCCGGACGGAGAAGGGCGCGTCCGGCACCGGCCGTCCGGGCAGGGGCCGCGTCTCCCGCTCCGGTACGGAGACCCCGGCGTGGCGGCCCGACATGATGGCCCACCGGGCCAGCAGGAACGAGACCGGCGTGACGATGACCCCGGCCGCCAGCGCGGCGAGGTTCTTGTCCATCCCGAGACCGCTGACCGCGCCGTAGAGCAGTGCTCCGGACGCCACCAGGTTGACCAGCGCGGAGACCGGGTAGCGCACGAACGCGTGCCAGGTCGGCTTCGTCCGGCAGGTGACGTAGGAGTTGAGGAGGAACGAGCAGACGATGCCGACCGCGTAGCCCACCACATGGGCCGCAAGGTAGGGGATCCAGCGGTTCAGTGAGGCGTAGACGCCCAGGTAGACGGCCGTGTTGACGCAACCGATGAGGACGAAGCTGCCGAACTGACGCCCCGTACGGGACCGGGGGGCGGGCGGCCCCTGCGCGGCGGGCTCCCCCGGCTCCCCCGGCCTCCCCGGCTCCCCGATGACCAGCGGCCCGGTCGGCAGCCGGCGCTCCGGCCGGGTCCGGCAGGTCACGTCGGTCTCCCGCACCACGTAGGGCGGGCGGTGTTTCGTCTCGTGGTAGATGCGGCCCACGTACTCGCCGATGACGCCGAGGGTGACCAGCTGGATGCCGCTGAGTGCGACGACGGCGGTGAGGAGGGTCGCGTACCCCGGGGTGTCCGCGCCGTGCAGGACGACGGTGATGACCGTCCACAGCGCGTACGCCAGGGCGGAGACGAAGACCCAGAAGCCGGTGTAGATGGCGAGGCGGAGGGGGCGGTTGTTGAAGGAGAGGAGCCCGTCGATGCCGTAGTTCAGCAGGCGCCTGCTCCCCCACTTCGACCGGCCGGCCACGCGCTCGCTGTTGCGGTAGCGGAAGCTGACCGTGTCGAAGCCGATCCAGGAGAAGATCCCCTTGGAGAAGCGGTTGCTCTCGGGGAGCGAGAGGACGCTCTCCACGGCCCGCCGCGACAGCAGCCGGAAGTCGCCCGAGCCGTCGATCAGCTCGACGTCCATGCACCGCCGGACCAGGGCGTAGTACGTGTGGCTGAGCGTGGAGCGCACCATGCCCTCGCCCACCCGGTCGCGTCGCGGGATGACCTGGTCGTAGCCGTGCAGGTGCAGTTCGAGCATGCGGGGGATCAGCTCGGGCGGATGCTGGAGGTCGGCGTCCATGATGACCACCGCCGCGCCGCGCGACATGCGCAGACCGGCGAGCATGGCGGCCTCCTTGCCGAAGTTGCGGCTGAAGGCGGTGTAGTGGACGCGCTCGTCGCGCAGGGCGAGGGTGGCGAGGAGCCGGCGGGTGGCGTCGCCGCTGCCGTCGTCCACGTAACAGATCTCGAAGGGGGTACCGGTGCCTTCGAGGACGGTGAGCAGGGCGGTGTGGAAGGTGTCGAGCACCTCGGCCTCGTTGAAGCACGGCACGACGACGGAGAGCTGAAGGCCGTTCATGGGGATCCTCCGGACTTCGCTTCGGCGGCCGGTCACCTGCAACACACGGTCACGCTTTGTGCGCTTTCCACTAGATTTGCCCATCCGGAGAGGGAGACCGGGTCTTCCCGCCCCGGACGCGCGGGCCGCCCCGCCCTTTCATCCGAACAGCGCAGGCCGCGCGAAAGCCGTGAACGAGGCCGCCGGAGCTCCGGTCGCGGGGTCCGAAAGCCAGACATAGCCTCGCAGACGTGACGTCACCCGTGGACCGTATCCGGAGCTCCGCGCCCGGCAGGGCCTTGCTCACCGGCCTGCTCGCCACGCTCATCGCCGCGTGCTGGCTCGCCGTGCCCGCAGCGGTGGACGCCCGCGCGGAGGACCCGGTGGAGCTCTCCCGGGACGGCCAGATCACCGACCGCGTCGGCGCCCTCCAGGACCGGGCCGACGCGGTGGAGGACGCCCTCGACCGGCTCTACGCCGAGCGCCGCATCCAGCTCTTCGTCGTGTACGTACGCGCGTTCTCCGGGCGCTCCGGGCAGACCTGGAGCGACGAGACCGCCCACCGCAACGGGCTCGGCCAGGACGACGTGCTGCTCTCCGTCGCCACCCACGACCGGCAGTACGCCTACTCCGTGGACGCGGCCTCCCGGCTCACCGACGAGCAGCTGCGGGAGGTGGCGTCCACCGCGATCGAGCCCCCGCTGCGGGAGAACGACTGGGCGGGTGCGGCGATCGGGGCGGCGGACGGCTACGTCTCCGCCCTGGCCGGGCGCCCCGTGACCGCCCCCGCCATCACCCCGGGGCCCGCCGACCCCGGTACGGGCGCCTCCGGCCCCTCCGGCGGTGACTTCGTCCTGCCGGTGGTGGCCGTCGGGGGCGCGGGGGCGCTCGCCGCGTTCGCGTACACCCGGCGCAAGCGGCGCTCGGCGACCCGCACCACCCCGGCCGCGACCGGCTGGGGGCGACCGGCGAAGGCGGACGACGCGCCGGTGCCGCTGGAGGAGCTGGACGCCCGGGCGAAGCAGGTGCTGGTGGACACCGATGACGCGGTGCGCACCAGCGAGGAGGAACTCGGCTTCGCGACCGCCCAGTTCGGGGAGGAGGCGGCGAAGCCGTTCACCGAGGCGGTCGTGCGGGCGAAGGACGAGCTGACCCGGTCGTTCCGGTTGCGCCAGCAGCTCGACGACGCCTTCCCCGAGGACGACGCGACCCGCCGCCGGATGCTGGAGGAGATCCTCACCCGGTGCGCGGCCGCCGACGAGGGGCTCGACGCGGTCGCGGAGGACTTCGACCGGCTGCGTGCCCTGGAACGCGACGCTCCGGAGGCCCTGGCCACCGTCGTGACCACGTACCGCACGCTCACCGGGCGCGTCCCGGGTGCCGAGGCGACGGTCGCGGGGATGCGCGAGCGGTACGGGGACGGGGCCGCCGCCCCCGTCGCGGGCGACGTCCACCAGGCGAAGGACCGGCTCGCCTTCGCCGGCTCGGCCCTGGACCAGGCCCGCCAGGCGGTCGACGGCACCGACCACGCCCGGGCCGCCGTCTACGTCCGGGCCGCCGAGGGCGCGGTCGGCCAGGCGGGCACCCTCATCGACTCGGTGGACCGGCGCTCGGCCGAGCTGGCCGAGGCGGCCGGAAGGCTGCCCGCGGCCCTCACCGAGACGGAGACGGACCTCGCCGACGCGGGCGGCCTCCTCGAAGGCACCACCGCCGCCACCTCCACGGCCGACCTGCGGGGCCGGATCGCCCGCGCCGAGGCCGTACTCACCGCCGTACGGGAGGCGATGGCGGCGGGTCCGTACGACCCGGTCGACGCGCTGCGCCGGGTGGAGGAGGCCGACGCGGCGCTGGACGAGGCGCTCGCCGGGGCCCGGGAGCAGGAGGAGGGCGGCCGGCGGGCCCGCTCGCTCCTCGACCAGGCGATGCTCACCGCCCGCTCCGCGATCGGGGCGGCGGCCGACTACATCACCACCCACCGGGGCGCGGTCGGCGCCCGGGCCCGCACCCGCCTCGCGGAGGCCCAGCGCCGCTGGGAGCAGGCCCGGCAGCTGGCCGATGACGACGCGCAGGGTGCCCTGGCGCAGGCGCAGCAGGCGGACGCGCTGGCCCGGCAGGCACTGAGCCTGGCCGAGCAGGACGTAGGCGGCTTCCAGGGCCCGCAAGGCCCCGGGGGCTTCGGCGGCCCCGGCGGCGTGCGGGGCGGGGGCGGCGGGATGGGCGGGGCGGTGCTCGGCGGGATCATCCTCGGCGGCCTGTTCGGGGGCGGGAGCGGCCGGGGCGGCATGGGCGGGGGGTTCGGGGGCGGAGGCGGCCGGTCCGGGGGGTTCCGCGGCGGGCCCGGCAGTTTCGGCGGGGGCGGCACGCGGGGGCGCCGGGGCGGCGGCGGCCGCTTCTGAACGACCGGCACACACCGCAACTCAGCTGTTCCCGACATCCAAGGAGCCGTGCCATGACCAAGCAGACCGTCCTCGGCCGCGTCACCCAGCTGGCGAAAGCCAATATCAACGCCCTGCTGGACCAGGCGGAGGACCCGCAGAAGATGCTCGACCAGCTGATCCGCGACTACACCAGCAACATCGCCGAGGCCGAGCAGGCGGTGGCCGCCACCATCGGCAACCTCCGGCTGATGGAGCAGGACCACAAGGAGGATGTGGAGGCGGCGGCCGAGTGGGGCTCCAAGGCGCTGGCGGCCAGCCGGAAAGGCGACGAGCTGCGCGGCGCGGGGTCGGTGGCGGAGGCGGACAAGTTCGACAACCTGGCCAAGGTGGCGCTCGGCCGTCAGCTCCAGTCGGAGCAGGAGGCGAGGACGGCTGAGCCGACGATCGCCTCGCAGACCGAGGTGGTGGACAAGCTGAGGACGGGGCTCGACCAGATGAAGGTCAAGCTCTCCGCGCTGAAGGCCAAGCGGGACGAGCTGGTGGCACGGGCCAGGTCGGCGCAGGCGCGGAACCGGATGACGGATGCCGTGAAGAGCATCGACGTCCTCGACCCGACGAGCGAACTGAGCCGCTTCGAGGACAAGGTGCGGCGCGAGGAGGCCCGGGCGCTGGGCAAGCAGGAGCTGGCCGCCTCCTCGCTGGACGCACAGTTCGAGCAGCTGGACAGCCTGGGCGCCGGCGCGGAGGTGGAGGCCCGGCTGGCGGCGCTGAAGGCGGGGTCGTCGTAACCGCTCAGTACATGCTCAGCAGCTGCTCCACCGAGAGTTCGGCGGCCGGGGCCCCGGTCGGCAGGGCCAGTTCGAACCAGACGGTCTTTCCGCGCGGGGTGCGGCGCGAGCCCCACGCCGCGCTGAGCAGGCCGACCAGCTGGAGCCCGCGCCCGCCCTCGTCGGTGTCGCGGGCACGGCGGCGGCGGGGCTGGACCAGGCCGGCGTCCCACACCTCGCAGACCAGGGTGCGGTCGCGCAGCAGCCTCAGCCGGATCTCGCCCTCGCCGTAGCGCAGGGCGTTGGTGACCAGCTCGCTGACGAGGAGTTCGGTGGTGTCGACCAGGTCGTCGAGGTCCCAGGCCATCAGCTGGGAGCGGGCCAGTTCGCGGGCGCGGCCCACCGAGCGGGGTTCGCGCGGCAGCGTCCAGTCCCCCACCGCCTCCCCGGGCAGCCCCTGGATGCGGGCCATCAGCAGGGCGATGTCGTCCTCGCCGTGCCGGGTGTCGAGCGTGGAGAGGACGAAGTCGCAGGCGCCCTCCAGGGACATCTGCGGCCCGGTCAGCACAGCGCGCAGGGCGTCCAGGCCCTCGTCGAGCGGCTGGTCGCGCGATTCGACGAGCCCGTCGGTGTACAGGGTGAGCAGGGCGTTCTCGGCGAGCTCCACCTCCACCTCCTCGAAGGGTTCGCCGCCGACGCCCAGCGGCATCCCCGGCGGTACGTCGATGAGCCGGGCGGGCCGGCCGGGCTCGACGACGGCCGGGGGGAGGTGCCCGGCGTTGGCGAACGTACAGCGCCGGGTGACCGGGTCGTAGACCGCGTACACACAGGTGGCGAGGTACACCTCGGAGAGGTCCGCCTCGCGGGACTTCTGCGCGGCGCGCGAGGGCCACTGGGCTCCCCCGCTGCCGCCGAGCCCCTCGCTGCGCTCGCCGCCGCCCGGGGAGCCGAGGCCGCGCGCGACCTCGTCGAGGGCGGAGAGCACCTCGGCGGGCTCCAGGTCCAGGAGGGCCAGCGTCCTGACGGCGGTGCGGAGTTCGCCCATCGCCACGGCGGCCCGCAGGCCCCGGCCCATGACGTCGCCGACGACCAGGGCGGTGCGGTGTCCTGGCAGTTCGATGACGTCGAACCAGTCGCCGCCGACCTCGGTCGCGGTGTTGCCGGGGAGGTAGCGGCAGGCGATGTCGAGCCCGGCGGCCTCGGGGTCGCCGGGGGGCAGCAGGCTGCGCTGGAGGATCAGGGCGCGTTCGTGCTCGCGGCGGTAGAGGCGGGCGTTGTCGATACAGACGGCGGCGCGGGCGGCCAGCTCGGTGGCGAGCACCCGGTCCCGCTCCCCGAAGGGCTCGCTCCCCTTCGTACGGGAGAACTGGACGAGGCCCACGACGGTGTCGTGAGCGACCATCGGCACGGCGAGCGTCGACTGCACGAACCCCATGTCGTCGCCGGGCACCGCCTCGACCTTGCCCGAGCGCAGGGCGACCGCGCAGGGCGAGCCGAACGGGAAGCGGTGGACCGAGCCGAGCGCGGGCGGCAGGTCGTCGGGGCCCGGCGCGCCGCTGCCCGCCACGGCGGTCGGCAGGGCGTCGGCGACGGCGCTGGCGTGGGCGACCCGGCGCAGCTCCGCCGATCCGCCGGCGGACTCGCGGTGGGCGGGCGCCCAGCTGCCGGGCGCGGCCTCCTCGCCGGTGAGGAGGCCCTGGTAGAGGTCGACGGTGGCCAGGTCGCAGAAGCCGGGGACGGCCACGTCGAGAAGTTCGCGGGCGGTGGTCTCCAGATCGAGGGAGTTGCCGATGCGGGCGCTGGCCTCGTTGAGGAGGGCCAGGTTGCGGCGCGCGCTGGCGGCCTCGCGGGCCGCGATGTGGCGGCGGGTGACGTCGGTGGCGAGGCCCGCGACGCCGACGGGGCGGCCGGCGCCGCTGTGCACCCGGTAGAGGTTCATGGACCAGTGGCGGCGGCCGGTCTCGCCGGGGGTGGGTCCGACCAGCTGGAGGTCGGTGACGGACTCGCCGGTCTCCAGGACGCGTTCGAGCGTGGCGGCCAGCCGCTCGGCCTCCGGGCCGGGGAGGTAGTCGTCGACCGTGCGGCCCCGGTGGTCTTCGGCGGCGCCGCCGAAGACCGTGGCGAAGCGCTGGTTGGCCCGGACGACGGTGAAGTCCGTACCGAACAGCACGAAGCCGAAGGGAGATTGGCCGAATATGGCCTGCGAGGCGGCGAGGTCCGTCTCGATCCTCCGCAACGCGCGGACGTCCACGACGATGCAGAGCGCGGCCCGCTCACCCTGTGCCGTCAGACTGGGCATCACATAGACCTCGGCGAGCCCGTGCGCACCGCCCTCGCCCGGCATCCGGAACGGGACGAGGCCCGTCCACTCCTTGCCGTCCAGGATCTCGCCGACCCGTCGGTGGCCGTCCGAGCGCAGCTCGGCGGGCATGAACGCCTCGACCGGGTCCCGCCCTATCGCCTCGTCGGCGGCCATGCCGAAGAGGCCGGCGGCCCGGCGGCTCCACTGCTCGATCAGGCCGTCGGGGCCGATCGAGAAGGAGGCGACCCTGATGTAGTCGTAGATCGAGCCGGGCGGACTGCTCTGCCACACGACGTCGCCCGTTGTCCCAGGTATTTCGCTCACGCGACCGTCCCCTCCAGCTCACACACCGGACCGGTCCTGCCCGCAGTATTCAGCACTACGGCCCCGACCGACACGGCGTTCACGATCACAGCAAGGTCTCAGTCCCTTTCAGCCAGGTTCTGCCCGACCTCTGGTGATCGCTGTGCGTCCCTCCCCACTCCTAACCAGGGAGAGCGAGCTCGAACCACACCGTCTTGCCACTCTTTCCGCGACGAGTCCCCCAACGGCGTGCGGAACACGCCACGAGCTGCAGTCCCCGGCCGCCCTCGTCGTCGGGTCCCGCACTGCGTTCGGTGGGTGGATCCGGAAGCGGATCGGAGACTTCCACCAGCAGTCCCGGAATGGCGGGAGGGTCGGCAGCGAGCCGGAAGTCGGTGGACAAGTCTCCGGTCAGCTCGCCGGACCCGTTGCCCCCGGCGCCCGGGTGCGAGCGCTCCAGCCGTACGCCGATGGGGCCGGAGGCGTACCGGAGGGAGTTGGTGACCAGCTCGCTGACCAGCAGAACGGCCAGGTCTCCGATCGCCATGTCCAGGCCCCAGCAGTCCAGGGCGTCACGGACGGCGTGCCGGGCGCTGCGCACGGAACCCGGTTCGGCGGGGAAGGTCCACTCGGCGCAGTCGCCTTCGGTATCGATCACGCCGATCACTTCCCAGGGCCGGCCACGGGCTCACCCCACAGGTAAAGGGGGACTATGCAGCCCATACCCACCATTTATCGCTTACTACCGCGTACCACCAGGTTTGGTGCAGACGGCCGTACGGCCCCGCCCGCCCCGGCGCAGCGGATCAGCGCAGCTCGCCCGCCCCCGCGAGGTCGTCGAAGAGGAGCTGGTCCACGGGGGGCACGAGGGGACGGTCGACGTAGGAGAACCACGCCACCTCCTCGATCTCGCTGCTCGCGGCCAGGGTCCCCCGATAGTCGGCGTAGTAGCAGCTCATCGTGACGAGGGGGGCGTTCGGACCGTCGTGGGCGTGCGCCTCGTACGTACCGGCGTGGACGACGGTGTCCGGGATCAGGCCGACCGTCAGCTCCTCCTCGATCTCGCGCAGAAGGGTCTCCAGGTCGGTCTCGGCGCCCTCGCGCTTGCCGCCCGGGATGTAGAAGACGTCCTTGCCCTTGGGGCGGGCGCAGAGAATCCTGCCGCCCTCGATCCGTACCCATGCCACCGTGTCGATCAGCACCGACATCACCGCTCCGCCCTCGTTCGCCGCGTCCGGGACGCTCATACCGGACGGGCGGGACCCTACCGCCTGCGCGGCAGGGCCCCGGAACCCGGAAGCGGGCCCCGGCACGCGTCAGGAGCGCCAGGCCCTCAGGGCCTGCCGCCGCCCTGGCCCACGCGCTCCACCCGGTACACCTGGCGGTGCTTGCGGTCGTCCAGACCGTCGGCGACCTTCTGCGCCTCGGCCTGTGTGGCGTATCTGCCGACGCGGTAGCGGTTGCCGCTGTCGTCCTGCCGTATCACCAGCCACGGGAGCACGGCACCGCTGTCGCTCATCGTGTCGCTCCCCCGCATGTCGCCCCTCTTTCCACCGGCGTGCACGTCTCTAAGGATCCCCAGGAAACCGCAGTGCGCATATGCCCGAGCGTACGCCTGACCTTCACTCAGCGCAGGCGTCTTTGTACAAAGAGATACACATCCGGCCATGACGAAGGGGGCGCATCCGCTGAATGCGCCCCCTTCTCAACCCCATCATCCCTGCTCGCGAAGGAGCTGCCGGGCCCGTCGGGGCGTCAACTCATCTGACCGGCAAGTGATAAGCGACCCGGTAGCGATCAGCGGGCACCACCACGTCGGCCGTCTCCACCGCGCGCCCCGAGGCGTAGTACGTACGCCCGATCACGATGACCACGTGGCCCGGCACCCCGCCGAGCGCCAGGAGCTCCTCCGCGAGACCCGGGCGCGCGCCGACCTCCTCGGCCACGTTGTCCACGACGATGTCGATCGCCGCCATCCGGTCGACCACCCCGCAGCCGCCCAGCGGACCCTCCTCGGGGAGCATCACCGGCGTACGCCCGGTGACAGAGAGAGGCTCCCAGGAGGTGGAGAGCATGATCGGTTCACCCGCCTCGCGGAACACGTAGTGGGTGCGCATGACCCGGTCGCCCTGCTCGATACCGAGCCGCTCGGCGACCTCGGCGCTCGCCCCCTCCTGCTCGCTGCGGGACTCCCAGGTCCCGCGCGCCCCGTCGGCGGTCTGCTCCTGGCGGAAGGGGCTGGCGCCCTTCCCCGGCCGGTACCCGGAGCGGGCGATCATGCGGGGGACGGGGCGCTCGCGCACGTACGTGCCGGAGCCGGAGCGGCCCTCGACCAGCCCCTCGGCCATCAGGACCTTGCGCGCCTCCAGGGCGACGGTGTCCGAGACCCCGTACTCCTCCCGGATGCGGGCCTGCGACGGCAGGCGGGTATGGGGCGGCAGCGCGCCGTTCACGATCTTCTCCCGCAGATCGCTCGCCACGCGCAGATAGGCGGGCTGCTCACCGAAAGTCACAGGCCACTCCCAACAGGTTGACAGTCTGCAACAGCCTGACAACCGTGGGTTGTACATCGCAAGCATGGGTCAGAGTTTCACTCAATGTGATGACAGTGCAGCGGATCGCGCATGTATCGGCCGCGACCGCCAGAGCACTTCCCGGACATTCTCCAGCCCCGGACCCGCTCCGGATCCGCCCCGCAACCCACTGATCGACACAGCGGCCGGGAGCCGCGGCTCCCGAACCCTTGACCGTTTTTGGTCCAGACCAATACCTTCCTGTGCACAGCACGGCTCCGCATGTCCCTTCCGCACCGGATCACGCACAGGAACGAGCCTCATGCCCCGAAGAAACCTGTCCCGACTGACCATCGCGGGCGTCACCTTCGCCCTGCTGGCGAGTGCCGCCCCGGCCGCCGTGGCCGGCCCGGACCGTGGCCAGAGCAACGGCGGCGACCGCTCCGAGGGCCACCACCGCCCCGCGTACAAGAACATCGGCTACTTCACCCAATGGGGCGTCTACGGGCGCGACTTCCAGGTCAACGACCTGCAGACCAGCGGGTCCGCGGCCAAGCTGACCCACATCAACTACGCCTTCGGGAACGTCAGCGCCGAGGGCAGGTGCTTCACCGGCAACATCCCCGGCCAGGCCGACGCCTGGGCGGACTACGCCCGCCCGCTCGACGCGGCGAACTCGGTGGACGGCGTCGCCGACACCGACACCCAGCCGCTCGCGGGCAACTTCAACCAGCTCCGGAAACTGAAGGCCAAGAACCCCGGCCTCAAGGTCATGATCTCGCTCGGCGGCTGGAGCTGGTCCACCCACTTCTCCGACTCGGTGCGCACGGCGGCCTCCCGCAAGGCGCTCGTCGCCTCCTGCATCGACCTGTACATCAAGGGCAACCTGCCGTTGGACGGGGTGCGTGGCGGCCAGGGTGCGGCGGCCGGCGTCTTCGACGGCATCGACGTCGACTGGGAATGGCCCGGCTCGGCGGCCAACGAGGGCACGGTCTTCCGCCCGGAGGACAAGAAGAACTTCACCGCCCTGATCAGCGAGTTCCGCACCCAGCTCGACGCGTACGCGAAGAGCCGGGCCAAGGCCGTCAAGGGCGAGGCAGCCAAGGGCAAGGGCCACGGGCACCACAAGCCGAAGCCCAGGCACTACGACCTGTCGGCGTACGTCCCGGCCAACCCGAAGGCGATCGACGCGGGCTTCGACGTGAAGCGCCTCCTGAAGGACTTCGACTTCGTCAACCTTCAGGGCTACGACTACCACGTGTCGGGCGAGACGAGGACGGCGCAGCAGTCGGCGCTGTACGCGAAGAACGACTACAGCGTCGACCAGACGGTCCGGGACTGGATCAAGCGCGGTGCCCCCAAGCACAAGCTCGTGGTGGGCATGCCGACGTACGGCCAGGGCTGGACCGGAGTGAGCGGCGGCGGCAAGGGCCTCGGCCAGCCGGCCGCCGGCCCGGCTCCGGCCACCTGGGCGAACGGCTACGAGGACTACAAGGTCCTGAAGAAGCTGGCCGAGTCCGGCACGTTCCAGATCCACCGGGACACGAAGAACGGCCACGCCTGGCTCTTCGACGGGACCACCCTGTGGACGTACGACGACCCGCAGGTGCTGCGCGCCAAGACCTCGTACATCCGGGACAAGGGCCTGGGCGGCGCGATGTTCTGGTCGCTGGACGGGGACACGGAGAACGGTGAGCTGGTCAGCACCGTCGACCGCGGGCTCAACCGGCGCTAGCAGTAACGAGGTCGGGGCGGTCGCGTGCTGCGACCGCCCCGACGTCATGTCACCGGTTCAGGACCGCGTCACGGGGATCAGAAGTGCAGACCCCAGCTGTTGATCCGGCCGGTGTCGTAGCGGGCGTTGTCGGCGACCCGGAGCTTCCAGGTGCCGTTGGCGGCGACGGAGGAGGCGTTGACCGTGTACGTGGTGATCACGTTGTCGGCGCTGCCGCCGGAACCGAACGCCTTCAGGTTGAAGACCGTGCCGTTGGGAGCGACGAGATCGATCTTCAGGTCACCGATGTAGGTGTGCGAGATGTTGACCGGAACCTTCAGCGCCGACGGGGCGTTGCCGGTGATCCCGGTGACGGTGACCGGCGACTCGACGGTGGAGTTGTCGTTGACCGGGTAACCGGTGGTGTTCTCGAACTTCTTGCCCGGGTCCGGGTCCGGCGGGGTGGTGCCGCCCGCGCCCACGTACAGCAGACGGTTGGGTGAGCCGGTGCCCGGGTTGCCGACGACGCCGGGGGTGGCGGCCGCGACGAGACCGGCGGAGACCTGGGCGGGGGTCGAGCCCGGGTTGTCGGCGAGGTAGACGGCGGCCGCGCCGGCGACGTGCGGGCTCGCCATCGACGTACCGGAGATGGTGTTCGTGGCGCTGTCGCCGGTGTGCCACGACGAGGTGATCGAGGAACCGGGCGCGAAGATGTCCACGATCGAGCCGTAGTTGGAGAAGCTGGAGCGGGCGTCGGTGTTGGTCGTCGAGCCCACCGTGATGGCCTCGGCGACACGCGCCGGGGACTTGGTGGAGGCGTCGGTCGACTCGTTGCCCGCCGCGACGGCGTAGGTGATGCCGGAGGCGATGGAGCGCCGGACGGCCGCGTCGAGGACGGAGTCCGCGCCGCCGCCGAGGCTCATGTTGGCGACGGCGGGCTTGACGGCGTTGGCCGTCACCCAGTCGATGCCCGCGACGACCCCGGCCGTGGTGCCCGAGCCGCTGTTGTTCAGCACCCGGACGCCGACGATCCTGGCCTTCTTGGCGACGCCGTACGCGGTGCCCGCCACGGTGCCCGCCACGTGCGTGCCGTGGCCGTTGCCGTCCTGCGAGACGTTGTCGTTGTCCACGGCGTCGTAGCCGTTGAACGCCCGTCCCCCGAAGTCGCTGTGGCTGATCCGCACCCCGGTGTCGATGATGTAGGCGGTGACGCCCTCACCGGCCTTGTCGGGGTAGGTGTAGCGCTGGTCCAGCGGGAGGTTGCGCTGGTCGATCCGGTCCAGACCCCAGGACGGCGGGTTGTTCTGGGTGGCGGAGGCCGTGAAGGTGCGGTTCTGCGAGACGGACGCGACGGCCGGGTCGGCGGCGAACTTCTTCGCCTCCGCGGCGGTGGCCTCGACCGCGTAGCCGTTGAGGGCCGAGCGAAAGGTCCGTTCGATGCTCGCGCCGTACTTCTTCGCGAGCGCCTTGCCCTGGGCGGAGTCGGACCTGGCGGCCGAGTCCTTCAGGGTGACGATGTAGCTGTCGCTGACGGCGCCCGGAGCGCCCGCGTTGAGAATCACGCCTTCGGGTGCGCGCTCGGCCGCGGTCGCCGGGAGGGCACCGGCGGTGGCGAGGGCGACGGCGGCTGCGGTGGCTATGACGGTCGCCGCGGCAAGTCTTCGACGTGCATGGGGGGTGTGACGCATCACTGACATGTGAGGGGTCCTCCTCATAGGCGGTGCGCTGGTGGGGGGTGGTGCCGGAGCCGCGCGAAGCTCCCGGCAGGGGCATGACAAATCAACCGTCCGAACGCCCCGTTTTCTGCGTCGTCCGTGACCGGCACGCCCTGCTGCCAGCGAAAGATTGACCGATCCATGGCAAACCCACAAGGGTGCCTTGAGCCACGCCGTACGCGCGCCATTCACCTGCCATATGCCTGACATCCTGGCGGCCATGACCACCTACCGCTGCCCCCAGGACGGAACCCGGTCCCCCATTTCCGCCCTGACCTGGTGTTGTCCGGTCTGCCGGGGCCCGTGGGACCTGGACTTCACACCCACCCCCGGGCTCGCCCTGAACGCGCTTTCCGGGCGTGCCAATTCACTCTGGCGTTTCGAAGAGATTCTGCCGCTCTCCGGCCCCGAGGTCTCCCTCGGCGAGGGCCGCACCCCGCTCGTCCCGCTCACGGACACCGTCTCGGCCAAGCTCGACTACCTGATGCCGACGCTCTCCTTCAAGGACCGGGGTGCGGTGATGCTCGCGGAGCTGGCCCGGCGGCTGAGTCCCGACCGGGTGGTGGCCGACAGCAGCGGCAACGCGGGCACGTCCGTCGCCGCGTACTGCGCGCGGGCGGCGCTGCCCTGCACGGTGTACGTCCCCGAGGACACATCGCCCAAGAAGACCGAGCAGATCCGGGCCCACGGCGCGCGCGTGGTGACCGTCCCCGGCGGCCGGGAGGCGACGGCCCTGGCGGCCCGCGCCGCGGCGGACGAGCCGGGCGTCTTCTACGCCTCGCATGTCTTCAACCCGTATTTCCTGCACGGCACGAAGACGTACGTGTACGAGCTCTGGGAGGACCTCGGCGGCCGGCTCCCGGACGCCCTCGTGGTCCCGGTCGGCAACGGCACCCTGCTCCTCGGCGCGGCCCTCGCCACCGCCGAGCTGCACGCCCTGGGCCTGATCGCGGCCCGCCCCCGGCTGGTCGCCGTACAGGCCGAGGCGGCGTCGCCGCTGGCGGGGGCGTTCCGGGCGGGGGCAAAGGATCTGGCGGCGGGTGGGGGTACCCCTGGAGAGGCCGCCCCGACCCTGGCGGAGGGCATCGCGATCCCGCGTCCGCCGCGCGCCCGGCAGATCCTGGCGGCGGTACGGGCGTCCGGCGGCACGTTCCTGACGGTGTCGGAGGACGAGATCCGGGACGCCCAACGGGACCTGGCAGCACGTGGGTTCTACGTCGAGACGACGGGGGTGGCGTGCTGGGCGGCGGTACGGGACGGATCGGCGCACCGGCCGCCGGGGAGCGTGGTGGTGCCGTTGTGCGGGGCGGGGGCGAAGACGGGGATGGCGGATTGAGGGGGATGGTGGATCAGGCGGTGGTGCCCGCTGTACTCAGTTCCAGCAGGTACGCCTCCAGCTCAGCGGCCCCGGACAGCAGGGCGCGCCCGCGGGCGGAGAGCCGGGAGCGCCAGTCGCCCAGTGCCGCCTCCAGGGGCGCGAGCCCGCCGGCCGCCCGGACCTGGTCGATCAGCGGGGCGATCTGCTCCAGCAGGTAGCCGCCCCGCCTGAGCTGGTGGACCAGCCGGGCGTCCCGTACGTCGGCCTCGCCGTACACCCGGTACCCGGTCAGCGGGTCGCGGCGCGGGCGCACCAGCCCGGCGTCCTCCCACTTGCGCAGGGTGGCGGGCCGGAGGGAGAGCCGGCCCGCCAGGGGTCCGATGAAGGTGGAGGTGGAGGTGGAGACGGGACTTCCGGCCGGCCCGGACCCGGACGCCTCGGGCCCCAGATCACGCAGGGCGCTCTCCACCGCCCGCAGGGTCCGCCGGTCCTCCAGGAGCTGGGCGTGGCTCTCGTCGATGAGGAGGAACGCCTCATCGACGGCTCCCCGGTTCACAGCGCGCATGACGCCCCTCGCCGCCTGGTGGCCATGGCCGGGCACCAGGGCGAGGAACGTGCCCAGGGCGCGCGCGTGCAGCGGGGTGTAGGTGCGGTAGCCGCTCTCCGTGCGCTCGGCGGCCGGGAGGACGCCCGCCTCCTCGTAGTTCCGTACGGCCTGGGTGGAGAGACCGTGCGGGCGGGCCAGATCGACCGGCCGGAGCCGTACCCGACTTTGAAGCTTTTCCCTCACACCAACCCCAGAACGCAGCCGACTGTACGCCGAAGTCTCCACCGAAGGTTCAACGATACCGTTGAATCCATGGCCAACGACATCACGCGCATCGCGCAGACCACCCATGCCGTCGGAGCCGCCGCCGTCATGAAGCTGCTCCCGTCCCGCCCCCGGCTGCTCGCCCTGGGGGAGCCCACCCACGGCGAGGACACGTTGCTCGACGTACGCAACGAACTCTTCCGGCACCTCGTCGAGCAGGAGGGATACCGGACGATCGCGATCGAGAGCGACTGCCTGATGGGCCTGGTCGTGGACGCCTATGTGACGGCGGGCACCGGCACCCTCGACGAGGCCATGGAGCACGGATTCAGCCACGGGCTCGGCGCGTCCGCCGCCAACCGCGAACTCGTTCGCTGGGCACGCGAGTTCAACGCCGTCCGCCCCGCCTCCGACCACCTCCGCCTCGCCGGATTCGACGGCCCGCTGGAGATCACGGGCGCCGCGAGCCCCCGCCACGCCCTCACTGCGCTCCACGAGCACCTCGCCTCCTTTCTGGACGCGGACGGCCTGCTGCCCTGCGCCGCGGCCACCCTCGACCACCTCCTCGGTCCCGACGAGCGCTGGAGCGAACCGGCGGCGATGACGGACCCGTCCCGCTCCTTCGGCCGTTCACCCGAGGCAGCCGAACTCCACCTCCTCGCCGCCGACCTGGTCTCCCTGCTCGACGAGCGGGCCCCGCACCTGATCGCGGCGGCCGGGCGGGAGAGCTGGGACCGCGCCCGCCTGTACGGGCGCACCGCGACCGGCCTGCTGCGCTACCACTCCTGGATGGCCGACGCCTCACCCGGCCGTATGACGCGGCTGCTCGGTGTGCGGGACCGGATGATGGCCGACAACCTCCTCGCCCTCGCCGCACGCGGCCCGGTCCTGGCCTTCGCCCACAACAGCCATCTGCAGCGGGAGAAGAGTTCGGTGCGGATGGGTGGTGAGCCGCTGGAGTGGTGGGGCGCCGGCTCGATCGTGAGCGCCCGGCTGAGCCAGGAGTACGCCTTCCTCGCCACGGCCCTCGGCACGATCCGGCACCACGGAGTGGACGCGCCGCCGCCGGACACCGTGGAGGGCCTGCTGTACGCGCTCCCAGCGGACCGCCTCCTCGTCGACGCACGCCGCCTTGCCGCCGCACTGGGCGACGCGCTCCCCGCGCCCCGCGCGTCCCCCTGGTTCGGCTACTTCGGCCTGGACCCGGCGCACCTGGCGGAGGCGGACGGCCTGGTCTTCGTCAAGGACCTCGCCCGGCACTGAGGGTCGCGCCGGGGAAGGCAAGGCAGGGCCATCCGGCGGGCGCGTTCACGCCAAGTTCCGGGGGCAGGCGTGCCGCACCACCCGCTTGTGCGGCCGCCTCCCTACCTTCGTACCGTGATCCTCTCGCGTATCTCCGTCCTCGCACCCCTGGTCGCGGCCGCCCTGATCGCACCGCTGCCGCCCCTCGCCCCGGCGGCCGCCGCCACCCCGACGCCGCCGCCGTCCCCGGCCGTTCCCGCGTGCGGCCGGCCGGACGGTCAGGACCCCAGCTGGATGCTGTCGTCCACCCGCTTCGGGGAGGCGGACGGCTACGACGCGTACGTCGGCAACGGCTACCTCGGCCACCGGGTCCCCGCCACCGGCAGCGGTTACGCGGCCACCGGCGAGAAGACGGGCTGGCCGCTCTACACCCCCCGCTACGACGGCGCGTTCGTCTCAGGGCTCTACGCACGGGACAAGGCGGTCTCCGAGGGCCGCGAGGTGATCGCCGCCCTGCCGAGCTGGACGACGATCGAGGTGGGAGTAGGCAACGAGAAATTCGGAGCGGACACCCCGGCCGGCCGGATCTCGCACTACCGGCAGACGGTCTTCCTCAGCTGCGGCCTCGTCCGCACCTCGCTGCGGTGGACCACGGCGGACGGCCGGGCCACGGACCTCGACTACGACGTCCTGGCCGACCGTTCCGACGTCCACACCGGCGCCGTACGCCTGCGGATGACGCCGCGCTGGAGCGGTACGGCGACGGTCACCGGCCGGTTGGACGACCGGGGCGCACGCCGGATCACGCTGCGCAAGGACGGCACGTTCAGGACGCTCGGCACCGGCGTGGAGGGGGCGGTGGCGCAGACGATGCGCCGAGACGCCGGGATCGTCGAAACACTGCGCCCCGAGTCGCGTACGGCCCCGAGGCCGACGCCGGTCCGCGAGGGGCGCACGTACACCTTCGAGAAGTACGTCGGCGTCGAGACCGCCCTCACCTCCGCCGCCCCCGCCGAGGACGCCCGTGAGGCGGCGCACCGGGCGGCCCGGCGCGGCTGGGACCGGATCTTCGCGGCGAACGAGACGGCCTGGCGCGAGGCGTGGTCCGCCGATGTCCTGGTCCCCGGCCGCCCGGAGCTCCAGCGCTGGCTGCGCTCGACCCAGTACGGGCTCCTGGCCGGCACCCGGCGTGGCTCCTCCGACAGCATCGCCCCAGCAGGCCTGACCAGCGACAACTACGCGGGCATGATCTTCTGGGACGCCGAGACGTGGATGTTCCCAGGGCTGCTCGCCACCCGCCCGGAGCTGGCCCGCTCGGTCGTCGAGTACCGCTACCGCACCCGGGACGCGGCCCGCGCGAACGCCGAGAAGTACGGCCACCGGGGCCTGTTCTACCCCTGGACCAGCGCCAGCCGGGGCCTCATCGACTCCGAGTGCCAGAGCTGGGACCCGCCGCACTGCCTGACCCAGAACCACCTCCAGGGCGATGTGTCCCTCGCCGTCTGGCAGTACTACCTCGCCACCGGCGACCGTGACTGGCTGGCGGCGAGGGGCTGGCCGCTCCTCGAGGGCATCGCGGACTTCTGGCAGTCCCGCGCCACGGCGAACGCGGACGGCAGCTACTCCGTCAAGAACGTGGCCGGGCCCGACGAGTACAGCAACGGCGTCGACGACGCCGTCTTCACCAACGCGGTCGCCGCCACCGCCCTGCGCAACGCGACCCGCGCCGCCGGACTCCTCGGTCACCGCCCGCCGACCGGGTGGAACGAGGTGGCGGACGGCCTCCGCATCCCGTACGACGCGGAGCGGAAGGTCTTCCTCCAGTACGCGGGCTACAACGGCTCCACGATCAAGCAGGCGGACACGGTCCTGCTGATGTACCCGCTGGAGTGGCCGATGGAGCCGGGCGCGGCGGCCGCCACCCTGGACTACTACGCGGCCCGCACCGACCCGGACGGCCCGGCGATGACGGATTCGGTCCACGCGATCGACGCGGCGGCGATCGGGGAGCCGGGCTGCTCGACGTACACGTATCTGCAGCGGGCGGTACGACCGTATCTGCGGGGCCCGTACGACCTGTTCTCCGAGGCGCGCGGCGAGAAGTCCGGCGCCGAGGACCCCTTGTCCGGCTTCCCGGCCGAGGACTTCCTGACCGGCAAGGGCGGCTTCCTCCAGGTCTTCACGCACGGCCTGACGGGTCTGCGTCTGCGCGAGGACGGCGTGCACCTGGACCCGCTGCTGCCGCCCCAGCTGGGTGAGGGCGTGCGGCTGACGGGGCTGCGGTACCGGGACGCGACGTACGAGGTCGAGATCGGCCCCCGGACGAGCACGGTCCGCCTGACGGCGGGCACGCCCTTCACGGTCCACACGGCACGGGGCGCGCACCGCCTCTCCTCCCCCCTGACCCTCCCCACCCGCCGCCCCGATCTGACCCCGACGGCCGACGCGGCGCGCTGCCGCCCGGTGACGGCCACCTCGGAGGCCCCCGGCCTCTACGCGGAGGCGGCGGTGGACGGCTCCCCGACGACCTCCTGGTCCCCGGACGGCGCGGAGGGAGTCCTGACGGTGGACCTGGGGCCGCACCCCCTGCGCGTCACCTCGGTGACCCCGCGCTGGAGCGACGTACCTCCTGCGTCCCGCACGTTGGAGACCTCGGTCGACGGCCGCTTCTGGCGCCCGTACCTGGCGGGCGACACGGCGCGCAAGGTCCGGCTGACGGTGCGGTCCGAGGACCCGGCGAAACCTGCGGGGGTGGCGGAGCTGAGGGTGGAGGCGGCGCGATAAGCGGCGGGGGGCCCGGCCGCCGGTCGAGCCCCCGCACTCCATCGGGTGCAGCATGGAAGGGAGACCACACCCGACCATCGGAGGTGCGTGGGCCATGACCATGTACATGGACGTCCACCGAGGCATGAAGGGCATCACGGCGGCGCAACTGAAGGAAGCGCACGAGGCCGACACGGCGATCGAGAAGGAGGAGGGCGTCCACTTCGAACGCGCCTGGGCGGACCCGGAGTCCGGCACGGTCTACTGCCTCTCCACCGCCCCCTCCGCCGATGCCGTCCAGCGCATCCACGAGCGCACGGGCCACACGGCGGACGAGATCCACGCGGTGCCGCTGGCAGTGTGACCGTACGGGTTCGGGCGTCGATCGCCCCGCTCACGCCCTGTGCGACATTCTGGAGGACGCGGGCTGGGCGACGAGGTAAGTCATGCCGACGTCCGGCCACCGCCCGGCGGGCACGGGCGACTCACGAGCGTTACGTGATCGAGGAGCTGCCCGGGGCGCCCGGCGGCATGGCCAGGCGCCGCGCCTTGCCGTTCCACGCCGCTACCTCCACATCACCGCCGAGCCATTTCCACATCACCGCCGAGCCGCTCGGCTCGCCGCGCTGCTTGTGAACGTACCCGCGTCGGTGCGGTCACTCCTCACGCGCGCGTCGGCGAAGGACCCCGGACCACCGCTTCCCAGCAGCGGGTGCCCCCGGCGTCGCCTTTGGACTGCGCCGGGGGCACCTGCTGCCCGCCCTCAACCGCCGGACGCCCGCCCCCGGCCCGGCACCTGGGCCTCCCCCGCTGCCTCCGCCTCGGCCTTCGCGTCGCTCACCGCGACAGCGGCCTGCTTCGCGACCTCGTCAGCGGCCGCGGCGGCGTCCAGCGCGAGCGTCGGGTCCGCCTCGATCTCCGGAGCCCCGCCCTCGTCCGGCGTACCGTCGCCGGCGGCTTCCTCAGGCTGCGCGGATACGGGAGAGCCCATCTCCGACCGGTCGCCGAACGCACTGGTGACGGCGCGGACCGCCTCGGTCAGCTCGCCCGGGATCACCCAGAACGTGTTGTTCTCGCTCTGCGCCAGATGCGGAAGGGTCTCGAGGTACTTGTAGGCCAGGACCTTCGCGTCGGCGTTGTTGCGGTGGACGGACTGGAAGACGAGCTCCACGGCCTTGGACTCGCCGTCCGCCCTCAGGATCATGGCCTGCTGCGTGCCCTGCGCCTCCAGGATGTCCTTCTGCTTCGTACCCTCCGCGGTGAGGATCTTGGCCTGCCGCTCCCCTTCGGCGTGGAGGATGGCCGCGCGCTTGTCCCGCTCGGCCCGCATCTGCTTCTCCATCGCCTCTTTGATGGTGTTCGGCGGATCGATGGCCTTGATCTCGACCCGGTTGACCCGGATGCCCCACTTGCCGGTCGCGTCGTCGAGGACGGCACGGAGCCGGGCGTTGATCTCCTCACGCGAGGTGAGCGTCCCCTCCAGGTCCATGCTGCCGATGACGTTACGCAGCGTGGTCACCGTGAGCTGATCGATCGCCTGCAGATAATCGGCGACCTCGTAGGCCGCCGCCCGCGGGTCGGTGATCTGGTAGTAGAGGACGGTGTCGATGTTCACCACGAGGTTGTCCTCGGTGATCACCGGCTTGGGGTCGGACGAGTACACCTGCTCACGCACGTCGAGTTTGGTGTTGACCCGGTCCGCCACCGGCAGGACGAAATTCAGGCCCGGCTGCAGGGTCCGGCGATACCGGCCGAACCGCTCGATGTTGTAGCGGCGCGCCTGCGGAACGATCCGCACGGTGGCGGCCACGAAGAAAACAACGACGATCGCCGCGACAAGGATCGGGATGACAACGGGATCCATGCGTCCTCCCTCGCTACGTGTTCAGCCGTTCACGGAAGAAGCTCGCGCGGGTACACGACGGCTGTGGCGCCTTCGATCTCCATGACGTCCACCAGCGCTCCCACCGGGATCACATGGCTTTCGTCGAGAGCCCGGGCGGACCATTCCTCACCGGAGACCTTGACCAGACCGTGGGTGGCGGTCACCTCCTGCATGACCTCGGCCCGCTTGCCGATCAGCGCGTCGCTGCCCTCACGGGTGATGGGTGAGCGGGCCATGGCCCGCAGCGCGACGGGACGCACGACGACGAGCCCCGCCACCGCCGCCAGGGCGAGCGCCACGAGCTGACCGAGCAGGCCGATGCCCACCCCGGCCACCACTGCGGCGACCAGCGCGGCGCCGGCCAGCAGCCCGAAGACCAGCGTCAGGGTGAAGAACTCCGCGACGCCCAGCGCCGCGGCGGCGAGCAACCATGCGAGCCACGGCATCGAATCAGCCTCCCTGAGGGGACTTCTCCCTCAAACGTACCCTTCAGGCGCCGAAAAGAACCGCTTGCCCCGGTTCGATCATGCCAATTCGGCAATAGTCTCGTCTGATAAATTGAGCCCGAGATCCCATGCCGGAACGGAGGTACGAGGGCGAGCCCGTCCCCTGACCGGTCAAGGTCGTGGTCGAGAGCACCCCTCACATCGCGATGCTGCAAGTGCGCAAGCTGGAGCGCTACAAGGACGATCAAGGAAACGAGATCGTCTACGACGGCGAGGTCCGCGAGGAAAAGATCGATATCCGGTTCAAGGGGGCGAACAACAAGCTCGTCATCAGCCCCGAGGCGGACATCAAGGACCTGCTCGTCATCTTCACGGGAGACAACGGGCAGATCGATATCGAGCGGACCACGAAGCGGCGTGCGGGCCTGCGCTTCGAACTGCGCTGCGGGCACGAGTCCCGGATCCGGATCGGTGAGAACGTCGGCTGCGCCGGCCGTACCTTCATATCCGCCGTCGAGGGCGTCTCGGTGACGATCGGTGCCGACGTGATGTTCGCCAAGAACATCGAGGTGCGCGGTGACGACACCCACCCGATCTTCGACGTACGCAGCGGGAAGCGCGCGAACCCGTCCCAGTCGATCGTCGTGGGCGAGCACGTCTGGATCGCGAAGCACGCGGTCGTGATGGGCGGCGCCACCATCGGCAACGGCTCGGTGATCGGCTTCCGCTCCATCGTCACCAAGGCCATCCCCAACAACTGCGTCGCGGTGGGAGCCCCGGCGAAGGTGGTCAAGCGGAACATCGCCTGGGAGCGTCCCGAGGTCGTCACCCGCCGCCCCGGCGAGGAGTACCCGCGCAAGGGCGAGAAGTCCGAGCAGTACTGGAATCTCACCGAGGACGACGGTACGCCGGGGAAGCCGGTGGTGCGGTCGCAGACCACGAAGCAGCGGGCCGCCCGGTACCTTCCGGCTCCGGTGCGGCGGCTGGCCAGAAAACTCCGCTCCTCCTGAACCACCCACCTCCTGCGGTTCATCGGTACCGACGATGGCCGCGGGTCATCGGTACCAGGGAAATGGCCTCGGGCCCGGACTTCCGTCCGGGCCGGGATGGAGCGCACCACCTACACCGGGGTGAGCGGCATGGAGACCAGTACACGGAGCACCTCGACCGACCAACTCCTCCTGGCGCGCGCCGCG